>JADFGE010000024.1 GCA_022567855.1 Planctomycetota bacterium
CCCAAATGGCGATCAACCCCACAAGTGGCAACTGCGGCTTCACATGCTCCTCTAAGAATTGGATGAGCGGTTTCACTTAGATTGCCTTTCCCTGATTCGACTTGCCCGCAACAACCGGCTCTTCTTTGTCCACCAAGTAATCCAATCCTTCATCTTTAACGACTTTGGCAATCTCCTCCTGTAAAGAGAGCAAAATCCGCTGCTGAATCACAATCAAATGCGGTGTGATCTTCATCAACTGATCAAGCACCATTCTCAATGAATCGAGGTGCTCTGGGTGCGCGTAGCGCTTCGGATCAAACAATCCCTCTTCTTCGTAGATTCGCACGAACCGCTCCCACTGCTTGCCACTGATCGGCTCGGTGTCGTCGTAGCGGTACATGTTCGACCGGCCAAGTTCGCGGGGGCCGTAACAAAATGCACTCACCGGCAGCGGCCCATGCCAGGACAGTTTGTCTTGAGCAACGAACAGCGCGGTTCGGGCGAGCTTCCCAAGCTGTCGCGAGAGGCGGTGATACGGCCACAGGGTGTTTGCTACGATCTGTTCGTGCGCTTCCGATCGGAGGGCGGGTTGCTCTTTAGCAACAAGTGCACGCCCGTTTGTGAGGTCAAGAAAATCCGTATAGCCCGCGGCGTTGAGCCGGATGTCGCGGGCAATGAGCATCCGGGCATTCAAGCCTACGACGATACACTTCGGGCGAATACTCGCTTGCTGGATCAAGTGGTTCATCGCTTCAAAGACATAAATGCCGCCGCCGGTTGTCCCGCCGTTGAGAAATCGAAGATCAGGAACGACTTCGTGCATCACGTCTTCGTCGAAGGCTTCGCGAACGGTCGACGGTCCGACCAACAAGCACACATCCTCAATGGCGAGCTGAGCTTGCCCGAGCTTGGCTGCTACTGATTCCTGTAAAAGTTACGTCCTATCGGCCCTTCATGCCGATGTCTCTTGGCATGAGACCACACGGCACACCCCAATATCTCCAACAACGTCGGGTGCGGGCCATCGCCATGATTCAAGCCGGGCACGGCACCACGGACGTGGCGCGCCGACTGAAGGTCGACCCACGCAGCGTCAGGCGGTGGAAGGCGGACTATCGACGCCGCGGCGCGTCCGGCCTTGGCGCGCGTCCGGCATCCGGCCGACCGCCGAAGCTGAGCCACAAAGAGCGCCGGACGCTTGGCAAGCTTCTTCTCAAGGGCGCCAAGGCGAACGGCTATCGCACCGAGCTGTGGACATGCCCGCGCATCGCGAAGCTGATCAAACGCAAGTTCAGCGTCGGCTACCACGTCGATCATCTGCCTCGGTTGTTGCGTGGCCTGGGCTTCTCCTGCCAGAAGCCGGCCCGACGCGCCAAGGAGCGTGATGACGAGGCCATCAAGAGATGGGTTGCGGTCGACTGGCCGCGCATAAAAAAAAGGCGTCGCGTCTCGGGGCCCACATCGTCTTCATCGACGAAACGGGGCTGATGCTGCTGCCGATCGTGCAACGGAGCTGGGCGCCGATCGGCCAGACGCCTGTTCTTCATCATCCGCAGCGGCATCATCGGAAGATATCCGCGATCGGCCCCGGCGCGCCGGGGTCGATCTCGCCGCGGCGTCGGCGGCTGAACTTGTACCTGCACATGTACGTGGCGGGCGACATCACCGAAGGCGAGGTGATCGTCTTCGGCGCGTGATCTGCTCAAGCATCTGCGTGGGCCGGTGATCGTCATCTGGGACCGGATCAACCAGCACCGCAGCGCGGCGGTCCCGGCGCGCCGGGATTGCCTCACATCCGCGATTGCAGGCGGAGCACCTGCCGGCGTACGCACCGGAGCTCAACCCCGTGGAAGGGGTGTGGTGTGAATGGAAGGCGCATCGCCTGGCCAATCACCAAGCGGAGGATCTGGATGGGTTGTGGCAGTTGGCGATCGTAGAGGCGATCGACATGCGACGCTCGCAAGAACTTCTGCGTGGATGCGTTGGCGGTACAGGTTTGCCGATCCGCCTTCACTGAAGCGTGCGGACATTTATTATACAGGAATCAGTAAATGGTCGAGATGTCTTGTTCCTACGATCGTTCGACGAGGCGGTCGATGAGGTAGCTCGACTTCTCGAGCGCCTCGTCGGTGAACGAACCGAGGAAGGTGCGCACTTGATCGAAGGTGGCCTCGACGGCTGCGTTGTCCTTTTCCTGGATGTCCTTTTTGTGAGCGGCGGCCGCTTCGAGGAACGCATCCGTAATCTCGTTCGTCAACGGATTCGACGTTTGGATAGAAGCATAGAGCTGCGGCGACTGGGCGAAGTGCCGGGCGGTCATCAATAGCTCCATGAGGTATACCGGCGAGGTGAATTGGAGCGTTTCTTCCAACGGCACGCCGAACTGAGCCATCGTCTTGCCGATCACTTCCGTGGAGAAGTGGGTGAGGACCTGCACGACGGCCATGGCTCGATCGTGCTCTTGGGGCGTCGTTTCCTTGATGCTCAAACCTCGGGCCGTGAACATACTGCGCAGCCAATCGAGCCATTGATCGCCGCGACCGGGGGTCAGGACGATGCGCTGACCTTGAAGCGAATGGACGGACGGTCCGAACAGCGGGTGCGTGCCGACGACGCTCGATTTGCTGTGCTGAAGCATCGCCTGCACGGGGTCAGTCTTGATTGAGGTGACATCAAGGAGCAACGCGTCTTCGCGCACGTGCGGGCCGAGTTCGGTGATGACCTGTACCGTCACGTCGATGGGCACGCTGATCAATACGACGTCGGCGACGGAGGCGGCCTCGCGCGGCGTCAAGTCGGTTTGCACGTCCGCGATCATTACGGCATGGCCGAGGTCAGCGAACATCTGGGCGAGGCAGCCGCCCATCGCCCCGGCCCCGCCGATGATGGCGACCGTGCGCGGTTCGAGATCAAGCGGGACTTCCGCTCGCAGCGCCGCTTGTCGATCGCGACTGGCCCACAGCATGAGGCGGAACAAACTCTCGACGACGTCGGGGCGCAGGCCCAGCGGCGCGGATCGGTCACGTCGATCGGCGATTATTTCGCGCTCGCGCTGGTGGTCGCGGATGGCCACGCCGTGCGCTCGCTTGTAGGCGGCGATCTCGCCCACCAATCCGTTGCGCCGGGACAAAAGCTGGAGCAGCTCGTGATCGACGGCATCGATCAGGGCGCGCAGCACGGGCAACGGTCGGCCCAAGGCGGACTCGTCAGCGTTCGGTTGAGGCGTCGTCATGCGTCTGCTCGGTCGTTGGGATTCGCGGTCGCTAGGCGTTATCACCTTACACGGGGCCGCCGGTTCCCGGGTCGCCAAAGCGAGGGCTGAATTGGAGGGTCGGCGGTGGCCGAGTCCCCTCGTATCGATTTACGGTCCAATCCCGGTGTTTTGGTCGGGTAGATCGTCAGCACGGCCGATACGATCGAGGCCCGATCGGCTGAGGACCGGACGCTTTCGTCAACCAATCGGCCCGGCTAGACTCTTCGCCATGAACAAGATTCCCAGCCCAGCGGCCCCACTGATGCGCAGCAAAGTATCAACCTTCGTTGATGATTTTATGGCTCAGGTGGAGCAACGCAATCCGGACGAGCCGGAGTTTCTCCAGGCCGTACGGGAGGTGGTCAGCTCGCTGGTGGTGGTGCTGCAAAAGCACCCGGAGTACCGCAAGGCGAACATTCTGGACCGGATGGTGGAGCCGGAGCGGGTGATCCAGTTTCGCGTGCCGTGGATGAACGATGCGGACGAAGTTCAGGTCAACCGCGGGCTTCGGGTGGAGTTCTCAAGCGCCATTGGGCCGTACAAGGGCGGACTGCGGTTTCATCCCAGCGTGAACCTGAGCATCCTGAAGTTTCTGGGATTCGAGCAGGTATTCAAGAACAGTCTGACCACGCTTCCCATCGGCGGCGGCAAGGGCGGAGCGGATTTCGACCCCAAGGGCAAGAGCGACAACGAGGTCATGCGGTTCTGCCAGAGCTTTATGAGCGAGCTGTATCGCCACATCGGCCCGAACACCGACGTGCCGGCGGGCGACATCGGCGTGGGGGGGAGGGAGATTGGCTACCTCTTCGGACAATACAAGCGACTGACAAATGAATTCACGGGGGCGATCACGGGCAAGGCGTTCAAGTGGGGCGGCAGTCACATCCGACCCGAGGCGACGGGCTACGGCATGGTGTACTTCGCGGCCGCGATGCTGGAGACCCAGGGGCAATCACTGGAGGGCAAGACGTGCCTTGTCTCGGGCGCGGGCAACGTTGCCCAGTACGCGGTGGAGAAGATCAGCGAGCTTGGCGGGAAGGTGGTGACACTCTCGGATACCAGCGGCCTTATCCACGATCCGGACGGCATCTCCACGGAGAAGCTGCAATGGGTGATGAGCCTGAAGAACAAGCGGCGAGGCCGGATCGAAGAATATGTCGAGGCCTTTCCGACCGCACACTTCACGGGGGCCGATCCGACGCTTCAGAGCAACCCGCTGTGGGCGATCGCGGCGGATTGCGCGTTCCCCTGCGCGACTCAAAACGAGTTGAACGCGAAGGATGCGGAGCACCTCGTGGCGAACGGCGTGAAGGTTGTCTGCGAGGGCGCGAACATGCCCACGACCCCCGAGGCAGTTGATCACCTTCTGGACGCGAAAATCCTGTACGGACCCGGCAAGGCCGCCAACGCGGGAGGCGTCGCCGTCTCCGCTTTGGAGATGGCGCAAAACAGCATGCGGCTCACTTGGTCGCGCGAGGAAGTTGACCAACGCCTCCAGGAGATCATGCGCTCGATTCACGACACCTGCGCCGAGGCGGCCGAGACCTACGGCACGCCGGGCAACTATGTCAACGGGGCGAATATCGCCGGCTTCTGCAAAGTCGCCGATGCGATGATCGACCAGGGGCTGGTCTAGCGGTCCTTGGATTCGACGTTCGGCATTCCGAACGGGCGTCGACCGAGTCCCGGGCAGCACGCTGAGGTGTTCGAGCCGCCGGCGGGCCTCGTCCCCCGGGACTCATCCACGAAAGTCGATGATATGTGGCAACTCGGCAATCGCCTCGCACGGATCGTTCCTTGGAAAGGGCCTAGGTCGAGACTTGTACCGGGGCACTCTCTGCGGTTGGCTCGTCGAGGAACCAGCCGGGCCGGGTTTTCGTTAGCGCCAAAAAAGCCCACGCCTCGCCAGCCATGGCGAGGCGCGGAGCAAAAGAGAGAGAGCTTGTCGGGGACCGAGGCGGTCCCGCAAAGTCCACGCCTCGCCAGCCATGGCGAGGCGCGGAGCAAAAGAGAGAGAGCTTGTCGGAGAGCGGTATGGCTCCCCAAACTCCGCCCCGCGCTGCGATGCGCGGTCCGGAGAACTCTTTGAGGCCTTGCTCGCGTGGCCTCAGCCCCCCTGATCCCGCCCCGAGGCGCTCCTTTGGCGCCACCTCAATATCCTGCGCGCGGAGCGCCTAGTCCCGCTCAAACGTCCTGGTCGCAGCCAGTGGTCTTGGAGCCGTACCCCGGATATCTCGCTGTGGGCTAGGCCATACATCCACGCCAGATCGTGTCGTTGGTCATCGGCCCCATGCCCAGGCGGGTTTGCCCGACGCAGCTTCGCTCTCCTTGCTCCACACATCTCGGCGAGCAGATGAATCACGTTTGCCGCCTGCGAAAGGTTCTCGACGTAGACATCGCACCCGAGTTGGGCCGCTTGTGTCGTGACCCCAGCACCATCCAGCACTCCCACAAGTCGTAGCGGTGTCAGGAAGCCGTTGCGGTCCGCCCGCAATTTCTGAATAGCCCGGCCGAAGCGGGAAATCGTCGGTTCGGTCAAGGCAATGCACACGACCACCAGCTGATTCGCACCGAGCACAAGGCTGCGGCGAATCTGCACGGTGGGATCGGCCACCACCGCTCGTTGGACACCATATTGGATCAGCGTGGCTTTCATCAGTTGGGCAGCATACGGCTCGTCGAGGATCAAGACCAAGGGTGGCCGCGCGGTAATCATTCTCGTCGTCAAAGAACAAATTGCGCGCCAGGCGCAGCGCTGTGTTGCCAGCGTAAACGCGCCTCGCACCGCCTCTACTCGGCCAGTGCGCTCAATCGAGAAGTTGCTTTCGTCGCAGAAAGGCGAAAGTGTCGCCGGTAGCGAGCACAACAATCGGCCAACAATCGGCGTACGGTTGGACAGGTCGCATCGACGCGACGGGCGTCGCAGAGATGCGGCGCGGAACGGCGCGCGGCGGAACAAAGGACGCTTTGAATTTTTCGTTTCGTAAAAAAGAATTGAGGAAGCGTTGGCGATCGCCCGTTATCGGAGCTTCAGCCAGCGGTAGATCGTGCTACGGTGGACGCCGAAGACCGCAGCCGCTCGGCTCACGGAGTCGCCGGAATCCGCCAGCACGCGGCGCACCGCTTCTCCCTTGACCTGCTGCAACAGGCGGCGAGGCGAAGTGGCCGAGGTTGGTTCAGCGATCTGGCCGAACTCCAGAAGCCGCCGTGCAGACACGAGCGTGCGCGGACAGAGAACGTGCAGGCGCTCCACGATGCTGCGGAGCTGCCGTATATTCCCCGGCCAGCGGTAGGCCTTCAACAGGTTCAACGCCTCACGATCGAACTGAAGCTCCGGCTGCTGGTAGAGCTTTGCGAACTCGGCGTTGAAGCGATTGAGAAGGATCGGCAGTTCAGTGAGGCGTTTGCGCAGCGGTTTGACGTGCAACTGCACGACATCGAGCCGATACAGCAGATCCTCACGGAACGCTGAGGCCGCAACCGCCTCGCCGAGATCGCGGTTGGTCGCGGCGATGATCCGGACGTTGACGAAGATCGGCCGCGAGCGCCCCACGGGCTGGACCTCGCCATGCTGTAAGAGTCGCAGCAGTCGGATCTGCGCCGAGGCCGTCAGCTCACTGATCTCGTCGAGGAAAAGGGTTCCGCCTTCGGCGGCGCGCACCATTCCGAGATGATCGGCGGTGGCCCCACTGAATGCCCCGCGAACGTGCCCAAACAGTTGGCTGTCGATCAGACTCTCCGGTACGGCTCCACAGTTCAGCGGAATGAACGGCTTGGCCTTGCGCGGACCGCTGGCATGCAGCCAATTCGCCAAGTGTTCCTTGCCCACGCCGGTTTCGCCGGCGATCAGGATCGGGCAGTTCGACCGCGCAGCCCGCCCGGCCAGTTCGATCCACTGCCGATCGCTCAGGCCGTGTCCGCCCAGATCATCGATAGCGCCAAGTCCGAAGGTCTCGTTCCGTTCAAGAAGTTTCGATCCGCCCGTCATTCGGGGACACACTCTCTCTCTTCTCTGTCTGTCTCTCTCTTGCTCCGCGATCCACTTTGGGTCCTTTTGGACGGCGTGCGATGCGGCAATCCATGCGGAGCACCAGGCACGTCAGTCCAATGCGGCTGCCTCCTTCAGCCACTCCGGCGAGGCGTTCAGCTCGTCACGCCGACCGCCTCGCGCACGTCCAGCGTCGCCGGTCGCAGCCCGGCGTCCAAGCGCAACGAGACAACAGCATCGTCTGTTTTTTGGCATCTCTCTCCTCGGCCCGGTGCCAGGATGACCGCTGTGGCCAGCCCGCCGACGGCGTGACTCATCTTTCTACTCCTTATACCATAGCACCACTACGGTCTCGTCAAGTATTATTTTCATCTGAAACCAGAAGAAAAATGGCAGTCCGCTCGCCCTCGCGTTGGTCGACCTTGGGCATGACCGCTGGCTTTCCCAATTTCACATGGATCGAGGCTTATCGCCCCGGCCGACGCCACCGCGGCCAAGCTGAATTGTCACGGTCAGTCGGTGCACGAGCCGAGAGGACCGGCGGCTCACCCGCTCGCTGCATGATTGGGTCCAACCGCTCTAGAGCACACCCTGGCCACGATCGAAATCTCTTGGAGGCTCTTGACCGGTCGGAACCCAGATGCGAGGCTAGTACGGTGCCTGGAATGGCGTCGGGTAGCGACCGGACTCGGACTACAGCGATCAACCGCGCTGCCTAAGTTGGGGTGACCCGCTTTGGCCGACGAGTAAGCTGAGCGTCGCTGGACTGCCCATCGCGACTTTTCCACCGGGGAATGATCGGCCGGCCGCTGGTGTTATACTCAGGAGACTCTGCGGACGAGTAGCGTGCTACATCTGCCGCAATGAGCCAGACGAAACGCGCCAATTTGTTCGGAGCAACCAGGCTGGGTGTGCCGGTTGCTCGATAATGCCACTGGCGGCGCCTCCCGCGCCGGCATCGGAGTGATGAGTTGAGCGCCCGAGCTCGGCCCCCAGCGTTCTGCAGGCAACAGCGGTGGAGCCACGCTCTGTATGGTACCGATCGACATACCCCCGGCCTGAAGGAGTTGGTCCTCCCGTGGAGAATGTAGTGTCCAAAGTGAAGTATGAGTATGGGGACCGCATCCGTCATCTGCGCCGACCCGAATGGGGCGTTGGGTCCGTTGTCAAAGTTGTACAGACAATGGTGAACGGCTGTTCGGTCCAGTCGCTGTCGGTGAGGTTCCCGAGCGAAGGGATCAAGGTGCTCAACACCGCCGAGGCGGAAATCGAGCGTATCAGTGCTGAACACGCCAAGGCCTTGGCTAACACCGAGGCCCATCCCATCGTGCAATGGGGCAAGATGGACGAATCAGATTGGCTGGCGCCATTGGCACAACGCAAGGTCGAAGAGGCCATGATTGGCCTGCCCGCCGACGTCCGCGATCCGTTCAGCCTGTTGCGGCGGCGGTTGGTGCTCACCTTGGACTTGTACCGCTTCGAGCGATCCAATCGGGCGTTGATGGACTGGGCGGTGGCCCAGTCGGGACTGGTCGATCCACTCACTCACTTCACGCGCCATGAGCTGGAGCAGCTGTTTGAGCGATGGGCCAGGGAGAGGGACGTGCACTTGGGTCGGCTCCTGCAAGAGTGCCGTCGGGACTTGAAGCTTGCCCAGGAATTGGACGAGCTGGTCGCGGCGGCCCCCCCCGGCGCCCGGGAGGCCGTGCGTCGCGTCACCGCTGCTCGTTGAGCGCAGTCAACATCCCGCGCCAACCGCAGGTGGATCTGTGTGGTCAGGTCCGAGAGTATCGGTGCGTCTTGGCGGGGAGGCCGGATACCCCGTCCAAGGCGTATCACTACTGGTTCTTGGCGCATGTCTTGTTCGTCTGAACGTATCTCACCCTGGCTGTACGGCAGAAGCCTGTCGAGCAGCCTGGGGTGCTGGACACGTTGCAAGGAGGGACGAGCGTGGACGATCAAGCCTTTCAGAATAAGTTCAACGAGCTGATGCAGAAGCTTCACGAGTTGCCCGACGCTGAGCGGACGCGCCTGGAGCAACTCGCCCACGAGGCCAAGAATCGCCGTCAACGGATCCAGGCGTCGGTCACAGAGCTCCAGGAGTCGCTGGACAATTTGCGCCTCAGCGTCAAGTACATCGTCTTCGATCTGGAAGCGACCCGGCGTGAGAATGCCTACCTCCGCAAGTTGCTCGAACAAGCCAACCGTGACGATGCGCCCCGATCTGATCCGAACGCCGACGATTACTACGACCAGGATCCCTCCGGTTCGGACTAGCCGGACCGGTTGGCCGGGCGGTGAGCCGGTTGGGTCATATCGAGACTCCTTCTTGCGAATGCTGCGGCTGGGCCGATCCATAACGTATCCGCAGCCGATCTCTAGCCAGGTGACGCGCCGGAGCAATCCGGCGCGTTGCGTTTTTGTTGCTTCGGTCATATGCGAGTACGCCAGCCCATTTAAGGCTTGAGGCGACGCATCTTGAAGAACCCGCGCAGCCGGCCGTGCCCCGTGTCGCGGTCGCTCGGAATGATGCAAGGTTCCGGCTGCGTGTAGACATCTGTTTGGGTGCTCGTGGATCAACCGCGAACCCACGTGGACAGCTCTGTGGAGCCGGAGTCGGTGTATCGGGAGACAGC
Organism: Planctomycetota bacterium; assembly: GCA_022567855.1. GTDB lineage: Bacteria > Planctomycetota > Phycisphaerae > Phycisphaerales > SM1A02 > JADFNO01. The sequence continues at coordinate 9,860 of JADFGE010000024.1, forward strand.
GCTTGACCAACACCGTCGATTTCGCGGCCCACCGGCGGGGTTTCTCGGATGGCGCTCACGGAGCCTGGCGTTTTTCCTTGATTTTCGTGTCCGCCACGTGGTATCCTCGGGCAACGTGTAGTTCAGGCGAATTAATGAAGCGGCGATCACCCAAATCGGAATATTGAGGAGAACCGGAATGAAGCGAGCGAGTCAGCGGCGGGTGCGGACCGCGATGGCAGTGACGGTCAGTGGCTGCCTGGCCGGGGTGGGCATGCTGGGAGCAGCGCCGCCCGGTTCAGTCAGCAACGAAGGTAGAACCGGCGGTGGCCCCATCGCCTACGCTAACAACGGTTGCCCGCTTGAGCCGTGCACGATTGACTTCGAAGGCGCCTGTCCTAATCAGGGCGAACTATGCGGCGCTATGTTCGACGGAGGCAGTGGTTGCGTCATCGACTTCCTGCCGTTCTGCTATAGCTCCGGCCTGTTCTCGTATCGGATCGATCCCGAGCCCGGCCGCCCGCTGACGATCAGTTTGTCAGGCGACCTCGTGAGTTTGGAGGTCTTCTTCGCGAATGTGACGGGGAGCACCGGTGAGATGCGCTTCTTCAACGCTGATAACAAAGAGGTTGGCGAGCCGCTGACGACCAACGGCAACTGCGTTCAGTTCATGCCGGACATGCAGTTGGTCGTCTTTGATGTGCCAGTGCGCTTTATCGAGGTGACGGCGACCGACGGGCAGGTGTACATCGACGACTTCTCGATCAACCCCGGGTTCGAGCCGCCGCTAGGCGACTTGGACGGAGACTGCGTCGTTGGCGTTAAGGATCTGCTCTTCTTGCTGGGCGCCTGGGGGCCGTGCCCGAAGCAGGGAGATTGTCCCGCGGACCTCGACAAAAGCGGCGACGTTGGCGTTAAGGATCTCCTCATCCTGCTGGGAAACTGGGGGTAGCTGAGCCTGACCCGGACGGCGAGGCAACACTGTCCGCTGGCAGCCGCATGGACGCGGTGGCCGCAGCGCAGACTTCAGCCAACCTCATCAATCGGGCTTGATATAGCAAGGGATCGGTACTATAAGATATAAGACCCGTGCGGTGCTCATTGCATCCGGCCAACGGTAACGGTTCATGGTGGACGCTTGATGCTGTTGCTGACGAGAAAAACCGACTACGCGTTACTGGCGCTGGCCAGCTTGGCTCGCCAAACGCCAGCCGGGGCCAGTGCCCGCGGCCTCGCCGAACGGCTGAAGTTGCCCCTGCCCGTTCTTCGTAACATTCTCAAGCAACTGACGAGCCGAGGCGTGCTGAAATCCACGCGCGGCACGAGGGGCGGATACCGGTTGGCGCGGTCGCCGCAAGAGATCACGCTGGCCCAGCTGCTGGAAGCCATCGAAGGGCCGATGCGCTTGGCGCGGTGCTGTTCGGTGCCCGAAGGTGAAGAGGAAGCGGAATGCAAGTTGGAGGAAAGCTGCCTGATTCGAGGCAACATGCGCCGAGTGCATGCGAGCCTCATGCAGTTTCTCGACGAGGTGACGTTGGCCCAACTCGCCGAAGAGGACAGTTCTGCGGAACTCAAGCCCGGTTCGGGCGCCGGGCTGTCGCCGTTGACGACTCTGAAGGATCGTCAACCGTACCCGCGCTTGGCCGAGCAGCCGGACGTTCGTGACCCGTCGTGAGTATTCTGTAGTTTTGGAGTGCCCGTGCCATGGTTTCATCAACTGAACAAACTTCGACATCCAGTGAGACAGACGCAACGCTCGATCGTTGGCAGAGCGAGGAGTATAAGTACGGGTTCTACACCGATATCGAAACCGACAGCCTGCCGCCTGGATTGAGCGAGGATGTCGTTCGTCTCATCTCCGCAAAGAAGGACGAGCCTGATTGGTTGCTTCAGTGGCGGCTCAAGGCCTACCGCCATTGGCTCACGATGACGGAGCCGACCTGGCAAAACGTCCACTACGAGCCGATCGATTACCAAAAAATCATCTACTATTCGGCTCCCAAGCAGGCGAAGGACCGCCCCCAGAGCCTCGACGACGTGGACCCGAAGCTGCTGGAGACGTACGAGAAGCTCGGCATCCCGCTGCAAGAGCGAGCGATCCTGGCTGGCGTCGCCGTCGATGCCGTGTTCGACAGCGTGTCCGTGGCCACTACCTTCAAGGAGAAGCTCGGCGAGCTCGGCATCATCTTCTGCCCGTTCTCCGAAGCGGTGCACGATCATCCGGAGCTGGTCCAGCAATACCTCGGATCCGTCGTCCCGCATAACGACAACTTCTTCGCCGCGCTCAACTCGGCGGTCTTCAGCGACGGATCGTTTGTCTATATCCCCAAGGGTGTCAAGTGCCCGATGGATCTCTCGACCTACTTCCGAATCAACGCGATCTCGACCGGGCAGTTCGAGCGAACGCTGATCGTGGCGGAGGAGGGCAGCACAGTCAGTTATCTCGAGGGATGCACGGCTCCCATGCGGGACGAGCACCAACTTCACGCCGCCGTCGTCGAGCTCATCGCCCTTGACGACGCGACCATCAAATACTCCACCATTCAGAACTGGTATCCCGGCGACAAGGACGGCAAGGGTGGAATCTATAACTTCGTGACCAAGCGAGCAAAGTGCCTCGGTCGAAACTCCCACATCTCGTGGACGCAGGTGGAGACCGGCGCGGCCATCACCTGGAAATATCCCGGCTGCATTCTCATCGGAGACAATTCCGTCGGCGAGTTCTACTCCGTGGCCCTGACCAACAACCATCAGCAGGCGGACACCGGCACCAAGATGATCCACATCGGGAAGAACACCCGCAGCAACGTGGTCTCCAAGGGCATCTCGGCTGGGTTCGGCCAGAATACCTATCGCGGGTTGATCAAGATCACGAAGAGCGCGCACGGGGCCAGAAACTACACACAGTGCGATTCGATGCTGATCGGCGACAAGTGCGGCGCCCACACGTTCCCGTATATCGAGGTCAAGAACAGCACCGCCCAGATGGAGCACGAGGCGACGACCTCCAAGATCGGTGAGGACCAGCTCTTTTACTGCAACCAGCGCGGGATCTCGACCGAGGACGCCGTTTCCATGATCGTCAATGGCTTCTGCAAGGAGGTCTTTCGTGAGTTGCCCATGGAATTCGCCGTCGAGGCACAGAAGCTTCTGGAAGTGAGTTTAGAGGGTAGCGTCGGCTGAATCGCAACGTGGCGCGGTATCTTTCCTAGCCGTGGATGAATATCCACACTCAAGAAAATAGAAAGGCATAGATCGATTCACATGCTTCAGATCAGAAACCTTCATGTAAACGTCCAAGGCCATAAGATCCTCAAGGGTCTCACCCTCACCATCAACGCCGGCGAGGTGCACTCGATGATGGGTCCCAACGGCTCCGGCAAGAGCACGCTGGCGCAAGTCCTGGCGGGGCGCGATACCTACGAGGTAACCGAAGGCGAAGTGTTCTTTGAAGGGCGCAATCTCCTGGAGTTGGAACCGGACGAACGCGCGCGTGCCGGTGTGTTCCTGGCGTTCCAATATCCGGTTGAGATTCCCGGTGTGGGCACGGCCTACTTCCTCCGTGCTGCGGTCAATGCGCTGCGCAAACATCGCGGCGAGGAGGAGCTGGACGCGGTCGACTTTCTTGAATTCGTGAAAGAGAAGATGAGGCTGGTGGACATGGACGAGCAACTGCTAAAGCGCTCCGTCAACGAAGGGTTTTCCGGCGGCGAGAAAAAGCGCGGCGAAATCTTCCAGATGGCCGTGCTCGAACCGAAGTTCGCGATCCTTGATGAAACCGACTCGGGGCTCGATATCGACGCTTTGAAGATCGTTGCGGACGGGGTCAACTCGATGCGCCGGACGGATCGCGCGTTCCTCGTCATCACGCACTATCAGCGTCTTTTGAATTACATTGTGCCTGACTTCGTCCATGTCCTGGTTGACGGCCGGATCGTCAAATCCGGAGGCAAGGAGTTGGCAATGGAACTTGAGGAAAGAGGGTACGCGTGGGCGGACCAGTCGATCAGGCATGCCGCGGCGGCTTCTTAGGGACGGAAGTTCAATTTCATGGTTGAGCTCGTGCAAGAAAAGGATATCTATCGTTCAGCATTCGCCCGGCTGGAGGCTGAATCCAATCCAGTCGGTGGGTCGGCGTTGATTACCCTGCGAACCCAAGCGATGGCGCGGTTTGCCGAGTTGGGCTTCCCGACCTTACGGCATGAAGATTGGCGATACACCAACGTTGCTCGCATCGCCAAGACCGAGTTTCGGTCCGCGGTTGATTGCGGTGTTGATCTGGACGAACGGGCGATTGTGGCCGAAACGTTCCCAGAAGCACAGTTCCATCGGCTTGTCTTCGTCAACGGTTTCTTCGCCCGGGATTTGTCATCGCAGCACGGCTTACCCAAGGGCGTGCAAGTTGCGAGCTTGGCTGAGACTTTGGACGACGATCCATCGTGGGTCGAGAGGCATTTGGCCCGCTACGCCTCGTACCAGGACCATGCGTTCACCGCCCTCAACACGGCGCTCATGGAAGACGGCGCGTTCGTCTACGTTCCCAAGGGCGTGATCGTCGAGCAGCCGATCCATCTTTTGTATGTCACGATGCCGGGCGTCGAGCCGATTGTGGTCCACCCGCGCAATCTCATCATCGCGGACGAGGCGAGCCAGCTCACTATTATCGAGAGCTACGTTGGACTGGGCGAGGGCGTGTACTTCACGAACGCCGTCACGGAAATCTCCGTTGGCGAGGGAGCCGTGGTCGATCACTATAAGGTCCAGCGTGAATCGACGCAGGCGTATCACGTGGGGACGACGCAGCTCTACCAGCGGCGCAGCAGCACCGCGTCGTCCCATATAATCTCGATCGGGGGTGACATCGTGCGCAACGACATCAACGCCGTGCTCGACGGCGAAGGGTGCGATTGCACGCTCAACGGACTTTATGTGCCGGCTGGGAAACAGCATGTGGATAACCATTTGCGGGTGGAGCACCGCAAGCCGCACGGCAACAGCCGCGAACATTTCAAGGGAATCCTCGATGACAACGCGCGCGGCGTGTTCACGGGGCGGATCATCGTCCACAAGGACGCGCAGAAGACCGACGCCAAGCAGACGAACAGGAACCTGCTGCTCTCGGATAGCGCGAGCGTGGACACGAAGCCGCAACTGGAGATCTTGGCCGATGACGTCAAATGCACGCACGGCGCGACGATCGGTCAGCTTGACAAAGATGCGATGTTCTACTTGAGGGCCCGCGGCATTTCTGCCGACGCCGCCCGCAGCCTGCTCGTCTTTGCGTTTGCCAGCGAGAGCATTGCCAAGATCAAGCCGCAGCCGGTTCGATCCCAGGTTCAGCAGATTCTCCTGGAGCGGTTGCCTCAGGGTGATCAATTGCAGGGGCTGTCATGAAAACGAGCACCGCGCACGCTGCGGTGGCAAAGGGCTCGACCAAGAGCGGGCCGGTGTTTGACGTGCAACAAGTGCGCGGCGAGTTCCCAATCCTGCGGCGGACGGTCAACGGCAAGCCGTTGGTATACCTTGACAACGCAGCGACTTCCCAAAAGCCACAGTGCGTCATCGACACGATTCGACGCTACTACGAGCAAACCAACGCCAACATCCACCGCGGCGTTCACACACTGAGCGTGCAGGCGACGCAAGCGTACGAGCAGGCCCGCGCCAAGGTGCAGCGATTCATCAACGCTTCCAGACCCGAGGAAATAATCTTCGTTCGCAGCGCCACGGAAGCAATCAACCTGGTCGCGCAGGCCTACGGACGATCCACGCTGACCGATGGCGACGAGATCGTGATCTGCACCATGGAGCACCACTCCAACATCGTGCCGTGGCAGTTGCTGTGCGAACAGACCGGCGCTCGACTTCGTGTCGCGCCGATCAATGATGACGGCGAGCTGGAGTTTGAGCAATACGAAGACCTGCTCAATCCGCGCACGAAGATCGTCGCGATGACCTATATCTCAAACGCGCTGGGGACGATCAACCCGGTTGGAGAGATCACCGAGGCGGCTCATCGCTGCGGCGCGGTGGTGCTGATCGACGGCGCGCAAGCTGCGCCGCATCTTCCCATCGACGTTCAGGCGATCGGATGCGACTTCTTTGCCTTGACCGGTCACAAGCTGTTCGGCCCGGTGGGGATTGGCGCGCTTTTCGGTAAACACGAACTACTCGACGCGATGCCGCCGTACCACGGCGGG
>JADFGE010000297.1 GCA_022567855.1 Planctomycetota bacterium
CCGCCTGGCGAACGAGTTGGCGGATCGCGGGTTTGCCGTACATGTGTGGTGGGCGGTCGATCGACAGAACGATGCGCCGCTCAAGCCCCAGATCACCCAGCACTGGTTGTTCCACGGGTTTCGGTATCTCGCCGGTCGAGGCAGCGGCGTGACGGATCGCTTTGGAAGATTCATCACGCGGACGTTTCGCGACAAGAACCGGATGCGTGGAGCGCAAAAACGGCCGGGGGTTCTTGAACGTGTGATGGCGGGCGTGATCGACCGTGTGTGTGACGGCGTGGAGGGCGATCCGCGAATCGTACGCCAGTTCGCCAAAGACCTTGACGAGGCCGGCGTCACGCACCTGCTTCCCATGCTGGGATTGTTATGCCCTTGGGCGGCCGCGGCTCGCCGCTTCGCGAAACATCCGCTGAAGTATCTCGTAACCTTCCAAGGGTACGAGCTATATATTCATTACGCGCGAACCAACGACTGTAAGCAGACTCTGTACACCCGGCTTGTCGAGGCGGTGGATCAATCCGATTGGCCGGCGATCGCGGTCAGTGAGGACTACGTGGATCGAGTCGCCCAGGACATCGGCGTGCCGAAGGATCGATTGCGCGGGATTCCGCCCGGTGTCCCGACCAACGTTCCGCAGGACAAGGCGCACGCAGCGGACCGAGTCGCTGAGAAGTTCCCGGAGTTTCGCCGCGATGTTCCGCTGGTGAGTTATCTGGGCCGGCGTGATACGGAGAAGGGAATCGATCTGCTGCTGTATGCGGCCAACATCTTGCGCCGCCGTGGTTTAGAGATTCAGCTCGCGGTCTGCGGACCCACGCTGTTTGGGCAAAAATACGCTGACGTGTGCCGGCAATTGGCGGACGATCTGCGCTGCCCGGTCATGTGGAGCAACCACATTTCCGACGAGTTGCGGTCGGCGTTGTTTTTCGCCAGCCGGTGCGTTGTGTATCCCTCGATTCACCGCGAGCCGTTCGGGATGGTGCCGGTGGAGGCGATGGCGCACGGGACCCCGGTCGTCGTCCCCGACTACGGCGGGGTGGCCGGCGCAATTCAGGCCGAAGGCGAAACCGGCGGTCTGCACTTCCGCGCATGGGATTCAGCCGATCTCGCCGATAAAATCGCCACAATCACCAAAGATGACGACGTTCATCGCCGACTCTCTGAGGCAGGTCCGAGAGTCGCAGCGTACTACTCGGTCGAAAATCTTGCCGATCGCGTGCTGACGCACATCGGGCTTCCTTTGAAGCCCTCGCAACCAGCGGTGCACGGCGATCGATAACTCAATCGGCATGGAGGGGGAACGATCGCCGAGGCGGACTTGATTCGCGGTGGAGGATCTGGAATGATTCGCAGACTCGCAGTTGCCCTTCTCGTGACCAGTAGCCTTGGCGTTGAGGCGGTCGCCCACGAAACCGACCAGTTCACCGTCCCCGTCGGAATGGAGTTCGCCGATCTCGGGGACTACTTCAACGCGTGGGCCTACGACGCGATCGAAGCCGCGGTGAACAAAACCAACGATCGCATTCACCGAGCCCTCCAGGCGAACCGCCCGGCCTCGGAGATCGCCCACCTTCAGTCACCGCACAAGTTGACCGCCGCCGTCTTCAATGAGTTCCAATCCGCCTATGTGCTCATCGAAAGCCTGGAGCACATGACCAGGTCCAAGGCAATGATGCGGCGATACCCGGGCCGGCTCATTGGGTACGAGACCCAGTTGCGAAACATCTATCAACACGTGCACTTCCCGCTCGATCCCCGGCAGGTTTTCCGCCTCTGGCACGCGTCAACCTTGAAGGTCTACGGAACCTATCTCGGCACCGATAAGATCGGACACTTCACTGACATGGGCTACCATTATTACAAGGCGTACCGCCGGGCTCGCCGCCACGGCGCCACCGAGGCCGAAGCACTACACCGAGCCGTGAGGATCGGAACCGACGGGCTGCTGATCGCCGAGACGGGATTGGTGGGGATCCTTTCGGCCGGCGCGTACTCCAATGCCGACCTTGCGTCCAATTACGCCGGTCTCAAGTTCTATCTGAACCTCACCCGGACGACCCGGATCGAAGGGGAGCTGCACAAGCCGATGGTCAGCGTGGGCGGGGACTACTGGCGGCTGGATCGCCGCGTCCGCCGAGACGGCGACTTCTTCCGCATCTTCATCAGCGACCATTACAACGAAGCGCTCAATCCAAGCCGCTTCGAGACCGGGATGCGCAAACCTGTGCGAAAAGCCGTCCGCGAGCGAGCCGACAGTGTCCTCCAGTGGTACGCGGACGATAACGGCAACACGAGGCCACGCGCATACTTCGACCAACTCATGGACGAGCTGGGTACGTATTACGGCGAGGACTACGGTCATCGCGGCTCGTACGACCAGCTGATCTCGATCGGCAACACCTGCTTCGACCCGCCGCCGAGCGCCAATCAGATCAACCGGGCGCCGCTCGCCGACAAGGTCGCCCTGTACTGGGCCGCGCTTCAAGGAGACTGTGAGACCGCCAAGCGAGTGTTGGACCGGGGCGTGAACATCGACGGGCTGGTCGTCCCGAGCACAGGCTTTCGAGGCACAGGGCGGGAGACGGCGCTGCACGTGGCGGCTGCCGCCGGCCAGGGGCCGCTCGTCGAGCTCTTGTTGTCGCGGGGCGCCCACGTCAATGCGATCAATCATCTCGACGCCGCCCCCTTGCACCGGGCCGTCGAGCATCCGAGCGTGGTGGATATTCTGATTTCCTACGGTGCGAACGTGAATACGAAAGATTCACGCGGACGCACACCGCTGCATTGGGTCGCCCGGTATCCGAACCTGCGCACAATCGAGATGCTGCTGGCCGACGGCGCCGACGTGAACGCCACAGATCACCACGGCGAGACGCCGCTTCACCGCGCAACGCTCTGGGGCCACCTGCCGGTGATCCAGTTGTTGCTGGGCCATGGCGCTGATGTCAACGCCCGGGCCGACTTCGACACGACGCCGCTTCATTTTGCGGTGAGCCGAGATCACGTCGCCACGATCGATATCCTGCTCGCCAGCCGCGCTGCTATTAGCGCTGCCGACGAGTTCGGTTGGACCGCGCTGCATGACGCCGCCGCGCGGGGGCAAACTCAGATCGCCGATCTGCTGGTTCAGGCCGGAGCCGATCTCCACGCGAACGACGACTACGGATCAACGCCGCTGCATCAGGCGGCCCGTCACGGGCACACCCAGTTGGCCGCGCTTCTACTCAATGCCGGGGCTGATGTAAACGCCCGGTCTGATTTGGGCGCCACCCCACTGCACGAGGCCGCGTGTGCGGGAAATAACGCGCTGGTCAACCTGCTGCTCGGGCGAGGCGCCAGCACTAATACGAGGAACGCAAAGGGACGATTGCCCTTTGATCTGGCGTCCGCAAACGGTAATTCGCTTGCGGCCGCGGTTATCAGCACGCACGACAGTAACGAATTCGAATAGCGCCCCGCGCTCCCAAGAGGCTCGATATACCCGATGAAGATCATCCGCGTCATCCTGACTTTCGCTCTGGCACTTAGCGCAATCGGCTGTGCGGGGTCTTCCAAACCGATCAGAGCCTGGCAGGCATCCGTCGAGACGTATATTGCTGATCATGGCAACGGCGACGTCAACGCGCTGCGCAACATCGCCCAACGACCCTCGCACAAGACGTTCAATCTCATTCACGCCAAGTCAGGCGGAATCCCCGTCATCGCGCCCAGCCACACCGACGTCAACGGCCTCCTCCTTGGCCACCGCCGGATCAACGGGCGAAAGTGGTATCTCTTCCTCGTGGGCGCGTTGCACTATGACGGGCGGTTCGAAAACATCCCGCTGGACGACCCGCAATTGCGCGACCTCCGGATCGTGGCTCTGTGCGGCGATCGCGGTACGTTGAGGTGGATCGTCGGCCGAGAGAACAAACAGGCGCTGGCCCGCTACCGCCGGAAGCAACAGGAGACGTGGCGCCGGCGTCATCCGGGCCGTGACGACGTCGACCGGGTCCCTTCCAGATTTCCCACCGAGCAGGACCATTTCGAGCTGTCGATCAGCGCCGTCAGCGTCACCGTCGTCGATGAGTCCTCCGGCGCTCAATGGGCGCTGGATATCC
>JADFGE010000298.1 GCA_022567855.1 Planctomycetota bacterium
AACGGGGCGTGGCGCGGCGGAACTCATCCCTGATGGCTCATCCCTTCCTCCCCCTCTACGTTCTCTGCGCCTCTGTGTTGAGTCTTTACTGAGCCGCTCTACCGCGCCGCTCGGGGAGCGGCCGCTAAACGTGGCAATGTCCGGCCATCGTTCTTCGTGCGTCCCTTCGCGCCTCCATCTTGCACATCTGTGTCCATCCGTGTTCATCTGTGGTTCCTCCCTCGCTCAGTGTCGATGCGCGGCGCGCAGTTGTCGCTGCGCTTTGCGGATGGCCCGGACCACGGCGGTGCTGGTCATCTGGAACTGCGCAGTGAGATCGGTCACCGCCAGTGGACGCCGTCCGTCGAGCCCGAAGTGCAGTTGCACGAGTGTGCGCAACCGAACCTCGAGCTTCTCGATATACGGCCGAAGATCGGGTCGAAGGTCCAGCCACGACTGCCAGGGGTCGAGCGAACTAAAGGGATCGTTCAGCGTCACGGCGCCCGGCGTATGCCGGCTGGCCGCTCGCGTCGTCACGGGGCGCACACCACGGACCGCGAGAGCTCGATCCATCGCATACCCGCAGGTGTGATCCATTCGCTGCCCCCGCGCGGGATCGATGCGCTGGACCGTCTCGGCCGCAACCAGAATCGCCAGGCGAAGCAACATGCGTATCTCTTGCGACGGCTGCTGGACCAACGAGCGGTGCAGCGTCTGCTCGATGGCCGCTATTGCCGCCGGCATTCCCAGCTCGATGAGCGTGGCCTTGAGAAGCGTCGCCCATCTCAGGTCGGTCTCAACGCCATCGAGAACCGTTGTCGACGGATCATCCCCCAGCGTTTCGATCACTCGCCCGGCGCGCCGCTTGAGAAGGTTGTAGGCGGCGATGAGCGATTGCTCGAGGTTCTCCTGCGGTGGCGAGGCCTGATGCGCCGCTTCGATCAGGCTGATCGCATCGAGCTGCATCGGCATGGCGCTTAGCCCCGTGTTGACGGCGGGTGCGGAGAGGATCACCGCTTCCGCATCTTCGCGGTCCATCGTCGGCAACGTGATATAGGGCAAATCCAACGACCGCAACAGAGCGCCGCGCCGGTGGTTGAACACGCGATGCACGGTCGCTGGAGTCTTGGCGAACCGGCGCGACAACACCGCCGGTGAGACGCCCCAACGGATCGCCCGGAACACCAGCCGGATATCGCGCTGGGTCAGCGGGCCGTGCTCGGCGAAGATCGGCGGCTGGGCCCGGCGATCGTGACGCCGAAGAATGGAGCGGACCGTCTCATGCGCCCGGCCGTGCGTTTTCGCCAGCTCCTTGGCGACGGCATTGAGGGAGAGATTTCGCGACGCACGGAGGGCTGCGGCCTCAGAAATAATCTGCCGTTCGATCGACTTGTCCACGCGCGTAAAGCCGGCCGCCTCGGCGAGCTGCGTTCGGTGCTGTTGAACGAATCGGTGGAGCACGTCCTCGAAGCACGCGAGACGTTTCACACCGTCCGTGAAGGTCACGTAGTGACAGACCAATCCTCGACGTCGATACCGCTGGAGAGACTTGGACGAGACACCGAGGCGCGACGCCACCTCGGCCAGTGCGATCGCGGATCGATCATCGTGATTTGGCGGCAGGTCGAGCGTGTGGCTGAGCTGCTGAACCAACGCGACCAGGTCCCCCACCAGCGCTTCGCCCACGAGCATCGCCGCCGGGCCGGCGCTTTCCGGGCGGTAACCGGTAATCCGGTAGCGGACGAAATCCTCGGGGTAGGTGCGGCTCGGCTTCACCTGAGTCACGAGCTGCTCAGCGGCGTCCATCTGGCGACGGCGAACATGAACCGGGGCCCGCAGCAGTTCCCGGCACAGCTCGTCGATCGCCGTGATTCTGAATCGAGCAACTCGGGGCATCCCGACCTCTGTCGGGAAGGATAGCCCGCGCGGCGTCGTGCCGTGGCCCGGGCCGGGGACCTCGGTTGTTTCAAGTCGCCAGTATCTCCAGCTTCCGGGCTTGGCGGATCAGACCATGGTCGGATGCCTTCTGGAAGAACAGCTCCAGGCCGGCGAGACGCCGCTCGGTAAACTCAAACGCGAGCTTCTGCTTGAGGTAATCCGCAGCCAGATCACCCGGCCAGTGCCGAGGAACGGCGCTGCGCTGAACGATTCGATCGAGTCGGTCAAGCTCGTTATGGCGGCGCTGGCGATCGAGAACGGCCCCGGCTGCGGACAATAAACCCGCGTCGGTGCGGCGCTTGGCCATCCACAAGGCGAACACGAACGGCCGACCCGTATGCTCCACCCACACCGCGCCGAGGTCGAGTTGATGTGGGTAACGAATCGCCGGCGGCGAGTCCGTCACGACCTTGTCGCCGATCAAGAGCATTGACTCGGGCCAATCGATGGGCCGGTTCCGGGCCACGTGCTCACGGGCGTGGTAGTCGATCAGCTCGGGCGCCAGGTCGTAGATCTCCTTCAAGAGAATCTGCATCAGCACGATCGACGTGTGGCTGTCCGTGTCGCAGTAAATCCGTTCGATGCGCTCAAGCGGGACGCTGGAGTACAACCGAACCGTGAGCGTCGCCCCGTCGCACCCCAGCAATCCAGCGGGAAGTATGACCAAGGGCTCCGTTGACCGTTGATAGTCGATCGCGGAACACAGGGCCACGTCCACCTCGTCGTCGAGCAATTGCTCCAGCAGCCGGCTCGGCACGGTGAAGCGCAGTTCGACGTCGGCAAGGTTCTCAAGGCCGTCAATCAGCGGCAAAGTGTTGACGAAGCTCACCACGCCGAGGCGAATGGGGCGCCGACGGGTCTGAGCGGTTGCGACTGCGGCTGGTTCGGACATACTCCAGATCGTAGCCGCCGCACCTGTGATGTGTGAGACGAGGCGACCGGTGCCCTCGACCGGAGGCGTGGAGTTCGGGAAGCACTTATTCCAAGTGGGTCGGACAAACGCGGACCCTCGTAGATAGTGTTTGCTTCCCGAACTCCTCACCTCCGGCCGGCAGTCGCTATCGGCTCGGCGGCAGCGCGATGTAGAATCAGACGACGCTATTTCAAGGACATGCAGTTATCGGTACGTGCTTCGGCGCCCCATCGGAGCCTATCCGCCCTCATCAGGCAGAATCGCCAAACTCTCGATGCTCAGCCCGGGCCCGAAGGCCAGCATCAGCCCGGGCAGTTGGTAGCCGTCGGCAAGAGCCTGCTCCAGCACGAACAGCACGGTGCATGAGGACATGTTTCCGAAGCGTCGCAAGACGGTGCGGGCGGAATCGAGGCCGGAACTTCCTTGCAGATTGAGCCCACTGTCAACGGCGTCGAGGATTCCGGCGCCGCCAGGGTGAACGATGTAGCAGTTGGGGCGCTGCGGCGCGACACTGGCAACGTACGAGGCGATCCGCTGGCGCAGTATGACCGGAACCTGGCGCGTCAATGTCATGGCGAACCCTTCATCCGTGATCCGCCAAGTCATCCAATCCCGGCCCTCGGGGATGAGCCGGCTGTGGCCAATCGTCAAGCGCCCGATACCGACGCGCCCGTGTTCGATCGCCCTGCGCTCGCCGACAACGATCGCTACCGCCGCTCCGTCAGCGAACAGTGCCGAGGCCACTTGGTTTTGCGCGCTTGGATCACGGCGAACATGCAGTGAACACAGTTCCACGCAGACAACGACAACCACCGCGTCAGGATCAGCCAGACATGCACGCACCGCGCTGCGCAGACCGTTGATCGCGCCGAAACAACCCATGAACCCGATGATCGTGCGCTTGACGGTCAGGGGCATGCCAAGCCGCTCGATCAGCGAAATATCGAGTCCGGGCGCGGAGAAACCCGTGCAGGAAACGATGACCAGATCCGTGACATCCTGGGCGTTGATGCCAGCGTTCGCAAACGCGCTGCGGACTGCGTCCTCGGCTAACGGCGGCGCGTGGTGCTCATACGATTCCATTCGTTGTTTGGTAGATAGCCCGACGACTTCTTCAACAGGCATCACGCTGTGACGCTGATCGATTTTGCTCCCGGCCACGATCCGTTGCCAGCGTTCGGCGGCTTGTCCAGTCAATCCCCACATGTCGGCGAGGCGTTGGGCGATCTGGGCTTGCGAGAAGCACGGCTTGGGG
>JADFGE010000299.1 GCA_022567855.1 Planctomycetota bacterium
AAGGGAGCTGATCCTTTGCCGTATAGCACAGCAACAGCGGGGTTGGTGTCTACAGAGTACGCTCCGAATCGTGCCCTTGCCGCGTCCTCGCGTATGGCGTCGGCGTGGTCCTGAGCTTCTTGTTTCCAATACTCGGCGTCGGGCATGGCCGCGTTCTCCTAGCTAGGCACACAGCAGAACGACGCCGCCCATTGTACTGTTTGGAGACGGGTGTGGGTGGCGAAAACCTCATCCGGGCGTTTGTTGGGCGTTGGGTGAACGCGTGCCACACTCATTCGTGGCGGCTAGCGGTCAGCTGACCACGCGATTCTGCATCGGTTTGACACCACTTTTGCGATCAGCACACACCGATAGCGCTCAAATGCAAATTAGAACCCATTGGAACCAAGATCTCGTAGGGGTCCAATACTCAGCCGAACCGTAATTGATGGCCGTGGAGTGCGATGGGCCGATGTGGAGAGCCGGCGGATGAGCCAATGCTCGCGGTTCGGCGTATTCTGAACGGATGCGATTCACACCCTGGCAACTCCTCGCGGTGATCGTGGCGGGTTGGATGTCGCGACAGCAGCAACAGGTCATCGAGTACCTCGTTGAAGAGAACCGTGTCCTTCGCGAGAAGCTCGGGGAGAAGCGGGTACTTCTCAACGACGATCAACGATGCCGGCTTGCGGTGAAGGCGAAAGTCCTGGGGCGCCGGTTGCTTGCCGAAGTCTGTCGCATCGTGACGCCAGATACGCTCTTGCGCTGGCATGCAAGACTCGTGGCAAGGAAGTACGACGGGAGCGAGAAGCGGTGCCCTGGACGGCCGGGAGTCATGAAGAGGATCCGGGAGCTGACGGTCCAGATGGCGAAGGAAAACGGAACGTGGGGCTATCGGCGGATCCAAGGATCACTGGCGAACCTCGGTCATCGAGTTGGGCGGAGCACCGTCCGCCGGATCTTGAAGTCGCAAGGCATTGAGCCTGCTCCCAAACGGGGCAAGCAGATGTCCTGGGAGACGTTTCTAAAGGCGCACTGGGGCGCCATCGTCGCAGCGGACTTCTTCACGGTCGAGATCTGGACACGGCGAGGCCTGACGCGCTACTCGGTGTTGTTCGTGATGGACCTGGCGACACGGCGGGTGGAGATCGCTGGGATCTCTCGCAATGCGACCGGTCAATGGATGGTACAGCTGGCGCGGAACCTGACCGATCCGATCGACGGATTCTTGCGAGGCAAGCGGTTGTTCATTTGTGATCGTGATCCGCTGTACACGGCTGAGTTCCGCGCATTGCTGCGCTCAGTGGGCGTCGAGGTTCTTCGGCTACCACCACGTAGTCCCGACCTGAACGCCTATGCGGAGCGATTCGTCAGATCAATCAAGGAAGAGTGTCTGAGTCGTCTGATCATCGTCGGCGAACGGCACTTGCGGTACGCGATCAACGAATACATGCAGCACTACCATCTCGAGCGGAATCACCAGGGGTTGGAGAACCGGCTCATTTTCAATGCGAGGCAGGAACGACCACGTTCAGACGACTACGTCTGTCGCGAGCGGTTGGGCGGGCTGCTGAAGTATTACCACCATCGGAATGCCGCATGAGCCAACAACGACAATCGGATGCCATTCCTGATGCGTTGCGGGCCCAGGTGGTGGAGCGACTGAATCGGTACTGCGAAGAGCGAGTGCCGCCAGGTATTCGAGATAAGCTTCGCTTGGAGTGGACGATGCGAGAGGCATCTTTCACGCTGACGGAGCGTCGACCGCACTTCGTTCGTCGCGACGAGTGGACGGAGAGCAAGGTCGCGCAGTTCCGTTACGACGTTGAGGCCGGGCAATGGACGTTATTCTGCTGTGATCGGGACTCCAAGTGGCACGAGTATCTTGAGCTTGCTCCATCATCACACTTCGAGACACTGCTTGCGGAGGTGAACGAGGATCCAACCGGCATCTTTTGGGGATAGCATCACATGCTGAAGAGCAATCCGGCGAGCGCGATATCGATTCGGCTGAATAATGAAACCATACGAGATAGCCATCAAATCCGTCGATCAGGTTCCGAGCGGCCTGCAGCATCCACTGTCCGTCGGGAATCGGCGCGATGCCGAATATCCTGATACGACGCCTGGGCAGATCGATCACGAAGCATACGACATACCGGATTAGGCCAAGGATCGTTGCCTACCCCCAGTTGCCCAGCAGAATAAGCAGGTCGGCGACGCCGACCGTGCAGTCGCCGTCAAGGTCGGCCTGACAGTTGTCACATTCCTTGCATGGTCCCCAGTTGCCGAGCAGGAGGAGCAGGTCCTTGACGCCCACCGAACCGTCACCGTCAAGGTCAGGGTTGGAGCCGGGCACACTGGCGTAGATGCCTTCGCCGCCCCCAGCACCGCCGAACGCCACTACGTCACCTTCGATGGCGGTACTCAGGCCGAGCGTCAAGTAAAAATGGCTGAACGGGACGTCCCGGCCGGGCACGATCGTGTTGGAGTCGGCGATCGTCCTGAGCGCGCCATCGATAAAGGCGTAGATACCCGACGCGAAGAAACCTTTGTCGACTTTCGCGCTGAACGCCACGTTCTCTCCGCTGATAGAGGGTTCGGCGCCGCTGTACATTCCAAAATGGGCGAACAACTCCCCACCTCCACCGGGAACCTCGGTGTAATTGTCCGCAATGAGCTGAAGCGAGCCGTCGATGTAAGCGAAGATGGCGTGTCCGCTGAAATCGTTGGTTGTTGTCGCGCCGAAGGCGATGTTCTGGCCACTGATGGCCGGGCTGGCGCCTTCGTGCATGGCGAAAATGTGGAACATCCCGCCGTCCGGAGAGCGCGTGTTCGTATCGGCAATGACCCGCAGCGATCCGTCGATGTACGCGTAGATTCCCTGACCGGCCTCAGTACATCCGCCGAACGCCACGTTGGACCCGCTGATCGATGGGCTGGTGCCGCTGAGGAGTCCAAAGTTCAGAAATGTGCCCCGTCCGCCGGGCACGGGTGTGTTGGTGTTGGCGATCAGTTGCAAAGATCCGTCGATATAAGCAAAGATGCCCCTTGACATCGTCGTGACCGCCCCGAACGCAATGTTCTCACCGCTGATGGACGGACTGACCCCAAAGGGACCTCGGAACGTGACGAAGATCCCGCCGTCGGGGGCCGGCTCGTCGCATCGGGCAATCGAGCGCCAGACATCGTCGATTCTCGCCCAGATGGCCTGGAACGCGCCGAACTCATCTTGGCCGGTCCCGGAGAAGACAACGTTCTCGCCGTCGATGGCTGGGTGACTTCCCGAGAAAAAGTTGTTGCCGAACGGTTGGTCGAAACCGGGAGGCGGCCTGCTTGAATTCATGATCGAAACAAGTTCACCGCCGATCTCAGCGTAGGCTCCGTTATCTCCGTTATCCCGGTGGCCGACAAAGATCGTGCTTCCGCCCCCCATCACCGGGCTGTTTCCGTTGAGCAATGAAAAGCTGATGAATACTCCCCCACCGTCCGGCGACTGCATCCCGGTGTCGGCAACGATTCGCAACGTATCGCCTCGCGCCGAAGCGCAGAGGATGACAATCAACAGACACCCGCGGTGAACGGATCGTAACGATGTGTGGATCATCGGCAGTTCCTTATCTGGCGCACAACTCTTTAGCGCCGTTCGAAGCCCCAGAGCGTTTCACCCCCAGTTGCCTAGTAGAATGAGCAGGTCCGCTACGCCGACGGAACCGTCACCGTTCAGATCAGCGGGGCAATCTCCTTTCGGCGGGCATAGTCCCCAGTTGCCGAGCAGGAGGAGCAGGTCCTTGACGCCCACCGAACCGTCACCGTCCAGATCACCCAGCGCGGAAAACGAAGACACGAGGATGCCACCAGAAAAGTCGGTAAAGATCACCCGAAAGACCAGCTGCCCGGCATCGTTGAAGTTTATTCCGCGGCCGTCCTCGCCCCCCGAGACGAACGTCTCGCCGGTGTTCATGAACACTTTTAACACAGTCCGCACATCACCCGGGGCCACCTCGATCTGGTCACCTTCGCGGATAACCAGAGTCAGCAAGCCGTTGCGATCTTCAGCCCAGACGCCCATGTTATTGGAGCCGTCCACGCC
>JADFGE010000300.1 GCA_022567855.1 Planctomycetota bacterium
GTTCTGGTAGCCGCAGCACGGTATCTGGCTGCGCATGCGCCGACCGTCCGAGCTCAGGGGCAAACCTACCTCATCGCCCAGCGCCTTCACCGGGGCGAGCGGGTGTATGAGGGAGCCTAGGTCGTTGGTGCCAGCGACTTCCTCACCCTGCTTGCCAACTGGGGTCCCTGCCCGTAAGGCGAAGCGTTTTCGTGAATCAACGACACCGTACTCAAGGCAGGGCCGCTTCCCAATCGGGAGCGGCCCTTTTTTACCACCCTGGTTTCACTGATCGAGGCGTACTTTGCTGGCGGGCAGGGCAGCGTACTACACTAGTGTGTGTTCATCCGAGGTGGGCTGCGTCACATAGAGGCAAGCCACTTGGTGCCGCTGCGACTCACCCGAGAATTGCGAGGTGGTGTTGAGCAGTCCAGACTACGGCGGCGAGGCGATGGGGCTGTTCGCCCTTATGGGTTTTCTTGTTGCCCTCCGTATGCTCACGGCGTACAGGACGACCCGAAACAAACGATATCTGCAAGCCTCAGGCGGCGCGGCGTTGCTTGCCGCGAGCGCTATCGCGTACGCGTTCGACGACACCGGAGTGCTCTCTTGGTTGCTACTCCTTCCAGGCGTGTATCTGGTGTTCAAGAGCCGTCCCGTGCGGCGGCCATTTGTCTGGGACGAGGCATTTCGGCGACGTGCCGGAGCCGCTGATTCGCCGAAATGTCCAAACTGCGGCTACGACTTGCGAGGGACGCTTGCGGCAGGCATCCACACCTGTCCGGAATGTCACGAACGGGCCAGCGACGAAGTTGTCCAAGCGTGGGCCGGCGGGACAAGCTCGTCTGACTGACCTGCATGTATGACGCGTGGCCGACGAGCCTTGCCAAGGGGTTGGGTGGCTTCGATCACCGATTGCCGGTTGGCTCACCCGGCAGAGCCGGAGGCTGAGGGAGTGAGACACCGCACTCTGGACATGCTTCGTGGTCCGCCCCGCGCAGGTCGTAGCCGCACTTGAGGCATCGCCCACGCTTGCGGCGGATCATGCGGCGCGCCGTGAACGGGCCGAGCGTGAGCAACCACAGGAGCGCGGCGTAGAAGATCGTGTTGATCGCAAAACCGAGCCAGATAGGACGAAGGGGCAGGACGAATGGAAGTCCGGCGACACGGTATTGACGAGAGGTACTCACGACGATGCCGGGGCCTATCAGATCAACTCGGTCCATCCACCGAGGGTTCGTCCCGATTGTCCAGCGATATCGTGAGTGGAGAGCCAGCAACGGCCAGCCTGTAGCGTGCTCCACCAAGGCGCCACTATGGGGCGGATTGACAACGGCGGGCGTTTCGGATCGGCACAGGGCCCAGCTTGGCAACCATGCTCGAATAGGTCGATAGAGTTGGTAGTCGGTATAGCCGTTGACATAATCATCAGAAACAAGGGACGCGTGACCCGCATACGAAAGCAGTTCCACTTCCCATTCCGGACGATCTGGCGGCCAGGCACCCATTTGTTGCTCGGGGTAGTCGATGAAGTGGAACCAAGCCGTGGCCGCCAGAATCCCCCACGCCACAGCGACGTTGATGATCGCGCCGAGGAGCAGGAACACGACAAGTTTACCCAGGCGACGTTTCACAGCTCCTTGCCACGATGCCTTGATGCCTTCTTTACGGGCAGGGGCCCCAGGCGCCCAGCAAGAAGAGCAGATCCTTCACGCCAACGTCGCCGGTGTCGTCGAAGTCGGCGGGACAATCTTCCTTCGGCGGGCACGGCCCCCACACGCCCAGCAAGAAGAGCAGATCCTTGACGCCGACGACGTTGTCGCCATCGAAATCAGCCTCACATCCGCCGCAGCCGCCGCCGATCGCCTGGCTCACATCCAACACAAACAGCCCACCGACTCGATCGCTGACGATGACGGTCCCGCTGGGGAAGAACGGATAGTTGGACCACGCGCCGCTGAAGCCGGGGTCGTTGTTAGCCGGAAACGTGTCGAAGAACCCGACCTCGATCGGGTTGACGGGATCGCAGGCGTTGAACACGCGCAAGCCGCTGGTGTAGTTGGCCTCGAAGATAAACCCATCACGCACGTAGAGGTTGTGATCCGTCGAGTCCAGGCCGGTCGTGAAATCGCTGATGAAGGTCGGATTGCTGAGATCGCTGACGTCGATGATCGTCGTGCGGGCGATGTTGTCGACCTCGTCACTGACATAAAGGTACTGCCGGTCCGCTGTGAGCCACCCTTGATGGGTATATCCGGGCGATGGGTAGCTGGTCTGCCCGACGAGGAACATGTTCGACTTGTCGGTCACGTCGACGATATCCAGCCGACCGTCCCAGCCGGCAAAGACGAACGCGATCTGCCGACCGGCGTATTTGCCCTCGGTGTAGGTCACGACCTGGGCGTCGTGCGTCTGGCCGTTCCAAACACCGGCGAAGGTCGGCAGTTCCGGATCCGTCAGATCCAGTGCGACCAGCGGGCCGCCGATGGCCAGGTAGAGGAATCCGCTCACTTCGTCAATGACGACATTGTGCGTCCCGCCTTTAGGGAAGGAAACAACGAGCGTGATATTGCCGTTGTCGATGTCTGACACGTCAATCACGTTCAGCGGCCCGCCGTCGGAACTGGTGTAGACATAATCCCCGTACACCTTCATGTCCCGGGCACGATTCGGCGTGTTGACAATGTCCACGATGACGGGGTTGGCGGGATCGGTGATCTCGATAAAGCCGGGGCCTTGTGAAAGCCCGATGATGGCGTACTCGCGGCCCGACGGAGAGACGTAGCCCCAACAGTCCTCCGCAAACTCCGCATCGAGGTCCGCCAGCGTCAGATGGCTGTACAGCGATACGTTCTCAGACGGGAATCCCGCCAGCGCCGTGGCCGGCGAGAAGAGGGTGGACGCGGCACAACCAGCCGCCGCCAAAGCGATGTTCACACGGCACAGTGGCATGATGTTTTCCTTCCGGTTCTTCTTTCCAAGACAGGGGACCGTCCGCCCCGTGCGATCCCCTGTGGGCGATTCACCAACGATGCTACCAGACATACGTGTGCCGAACCAAGAGGTTTCGTCGGCAAATCGTGTGAGTCAATTTTCCTGCTCGAACAGGATCGCCCGGAACAGCAGGGCGAAGGTGGCCTGGGTCCAGGCGCGGAACTGGGGACGGAAGGCGAACAGGTGTACCCGGCCGGCGCCATGCTCCACGCGAATCCAGGCGCCTTGGTTCTCGATCACCTCCGGCTTGCGAACCCACCCGGATAGCAGCAATCGTGTCGGCGCGTAGCGCAGGAGCGTCTCGATGCTCCGATCGTCCTCGAGCTGCGCTTCCTTGCGCTCCTTCTCCGTCATCAACCGATAGGCGGCGGACCTCGAGAAGAACAGGGCGATCGAGTGGTCGAGCCCGGCCGTCATCGGGTGGTTGTCCCCTGGAATCCCGCGCAGGACGCTGCCCGGGCACGAGAACTCGCGCCCCTTCTCCTCGCGCGTCACGTCCACCAAAGGGAACTCAAACAGATCGATCGCCCATTGGCACGATGAGCCCAACGTCACCAGCGTACCGCCGCCGCGCACGAACTCCTCCACCGCGACGGCCCCCTCGGGCGCGAGGCCTCCGGCGTAATCGTCCGGCACCGAGCCCGATTCCCGCCCCTGATCCAGTTGCCCCGAACCGACGCTGGGAATGATCAATACATCGAGGAAATCACCCAGCGCGCCCGCCCGCAGCATCTCGTTGCGGACCGTGACGTAGGGGAACTCGAACGTGTCGAACACGTAGCGCATCCAGCCTTCGTCCATGCTGCCTGACCACGGCGAATACAGACCGATGCGCGGGATGCGCCCAAGCGTCACGAACGTTTCTTGATCGTTTGTTTCCTGCTCGGAGACGAAGAACAACCCTTCGCGTTCGCCGGTGGCGGCAAAGGTCACGGCCCGGCCGTCCGTGAGCGCATTGATCACCTTGGTCCACGCACCACTGTGCTGACTGGACATGACGTTGTCCGGCTGGTCCCCAAGGCGCGGATCGCCGCCAAACCCTGCGATCGCCTCGTCGGCACTTGTTACACGCTGA
>JADFGE010000301.1 GCA_022567855.1 Planctomycetota bacterium
CACCACGATACGCATCGGCGGCTCGAAGCCACCTACATCTTTCCGCTTCCTGAGAACGCCGACCTGACCAACTTCCAGATGTCCTTCAATGGCAAGATGATCGAGGGCGAAGTGCTGCCTGCGGACAAGGCCCGGCAAATCTATGAATCGATCGTTCGCCGCACCAAGGATCCCGGCCTGATCGAGTTCATCGGCCGCCGCCTCTTGCAGATGCGCGTCTTTCCCATCGAGCCCGGCAGCGACACCACGATCAAGCTGCGCTACCAGCAGATCAACCGTCCGATCAGCGGGATGAGCGGGTACCACTATCCGTTGCGCACGCGCAAGACCGCCGGGCAGGCGTACGGCCTGGTTCGCTTTGCCGTGAACCTGCACACCACGGCGCCGCTCAAGAACGTCTGGTCGCCGAGCCATGCCGTTGAAATCGTGCGCGATGGTGAGTACGGCGCGAAGATCGCCTACGAAGCCTCCGGCGGAAGTCTCGAAGATGATTTCCTGCTGCTGTACGACACGGACGCCAGCGATCTCGGCATGTCGCTCGTTGCCCACAAGCCGGACAAGGATAAGCCAGGCCATTTCGTGCTGATGCTCACCCCCAAACAGCTTTGGCCCAAACAGTCCTATCAGCCGCAGGACGTCGTCTTTGTGATCGATACCAGCGGTTCGATGGCGGGCGAGAAGATCGAGCAGGCCCGCCGATCGTTGCAATTCTGCATTGAGAAGCTCGACGATCGCGATCGATTCTCCGTGGTGCGGTTCTCCACCGGCTTTGATGTGCTGTTCGATCAGCTGCAAGCGGCGACGAGAGACAACCTTGCCAAGGCCCATGCGTTTATCGAGGCCTTTGAAGCGCGCGGTGGGACGAACATCGCTGACACTTTGCAGCATGTAATGACGATGCGCCCCCGCGGCGATGAGGCCGACCAAGCCAGGCCGTTCGTCGTCGTGTTCCTGACCGATGGCAAAGGCAACCGCGGGCCGGATGAGATTCTGGCCATGCTGAAGAACACCGACCGCCAGGGCATGCGCATCTTCCCCTTCGGCGTGGGGCACGATGTCAACACCATCCTGTTGGATCGATTGGCCAACGAACACACGGGCCGGCCGACGTACGTGCAGCCGGGGGAGAACCTCGAACTCGTGCTGGGCGATTTCTTTGCCGTCATCAGTCAGCCCGTACTCACCAACCTGAGCTTGACCCTTCCGGGGGTCGGCGTGACTGAGCAGTTCCCCGCCACGTTGGGCGATCTCTATCACGGTCAGCAGCTCATCATCGCCGGCAAGTTCAGCAGCGCCGCGACCGGACCGGTGAAACTCACGGCCATGCGCGAGGGTAAACAAGTCGAGTATTCCTGGCCCAAGGCGGCGTTCACGAACACGGCCGAAGCTGAGTATGTGCCGGCCGTTTGGGCTGGGCGCAAGATCGCCTACTTGATCGATCAGATCCGCGCCCATGGCGAGTCGCAGGAGATGATCGGCGAGATTCTCGAGCTGAGTCAGGCGTACGGGATTCAGACGCCGTACTCGAGTTGGCTCATCGTGCCGGAACAGCAGCAGGTCGTGAATGGACGTTTGTTTAGCCGCTTCCCAGGTCGGGGCCGCGGTGCCGGTGGTTACGGCATGGGCGGTGGTGGTGGCGGCGGCGGTGGTGGCATGGGGACGGGTAGTCTTCCCGGTCGACGCGCGAGGCCGCCGGCCCCGGCAGGAACCGGCAAATCCATCGCCCGCAATCCTGCCTACACGCTGGATCTCTCCTACGGCGATGACAAGGGTGTCGTCGATCTCACCGAAGCCGAGCTGGGGGTCGCTCTGGAGTCCGGCGAAATCGCCAACCTCATCGCGCGGAAGAACGCCGCCCTCAAGCAGATGCGCAGCAAGGATGCTGACCGCCTGGACGCTCGGCTGCTGGCGGTTCGTCGGATAAACAAAAGGTGGTACCACCGCATGGGGGC
Organism: Planctomycetota bacterium; assembly: GCA_022567855.1. Classification (GTDB taxonomy): domain Bacteria; phylum Planctomycetota; class Phycisphaerae; order Phycisphaerales; family SM1A02; genus JADFNO01. The sequence continues at coordinate 1,953 of JADFGE010000301.1, forward strand.
CTTCCTGGTGGACGAAGAATTCACTGAGGACACGCAAGTCATCACCGTCAAATTCGGCTCGGACGCCTATTTCGACCTCGCCCGGGGACGGTCTGATCTGCGCGAAGTCCTAGCCGCGAGCCGACTTGTCGTCGTCTTGGTGGCCCAGAAGAAGGCCGTGCTTGTCTCAGACACCCAGGGAATTGAGAAGTTTTCCGACCAACAGCGGGAAGAATTCCGGCTCCTAAGCGATTAGAGGGTTGACGTCGGCGTTGCTTGCCACCGCCGACCTCTGATCCTTCCTCCTCTTCCCCCACGCGGCCTGACCGGGTTCTGCCCGATCAGGCTGTGTTTTTGGGCACAGGCCGTTCCCGCGACCGGCCGTAGAATCCAAGCATGATTCGGCAAATCACAGGCTGGGGCAGATTGGGAACGGTGGCGCTCGTGCTGTTGGCGTCGCCGCTTTGTCTCCAGCCGGCCCTCGCCCAACGCCAGGCCCAATTGCCATGGTGGCAGCGGTCGGCTGAGCGAAAGATCGGCTACTACCACATCAAGACCGACCTGCCCCCTGACCGAGCGAACGAGCTGGCCCGGCACTTGAACCTGATGCACGAGGAGTACGCCAAGCGATTGGCCTCGCTGCCGCCGCGCTCCCCCACCCCAATGAATGTGATGATCTTCGCCCAGCGGCGCGACTACCTGCAAACCTTGCGAACCCGCTACGGCGTGGACGGCTCCGGCACCGGCGGCATGTTCTTCGTCAACCCCTCCGGCAGCGCGCTCGCCCTGTGGACCGAGTCGCTTCCCAACCGCCGCATCCTCAATGTCATCCAGCACGAGGGCTTCCACCAGTTCGCCTACAGCCGGTTCGGCTCCGACCTGCCCAGTTGGGCCAACGAAGGCCTGGCCGAGTTCTTCGCCCAGTCCGTGCTCGTCAATCGCAGGTTCATCATCGGCCAGAGTAATCCGCGCGTGATCAACGCGGTCAAGAACGCGATCGAACTGGGCACGTACATTCCGTTTCGCAAGATGCTGACCATGACGCCCCAGCAGTGGTCCAGCGCGCTGCGCGAAGGCGACGCCTCCAATCAATACCACCAGGCGTGGTCGATGGTTCACTTTCTGGTGTATGGCGACGGCGGACGATATGTACAGCGGTTCGAGGCGTACCTGCGGGCGATCAACGCTGGTTTTACCTCGCAGGACGCGTTCATTCGCGCGTTTGAGACCGATGACATCGAAGCGTTTGAGACTCGTTGGAAGCAGTATGCGCTGGCCGCCAAGCCCAGCGCCTTCGTCACCGCGATGGAGCGGATCGAGTTCCTGGCTGAAGGCGCGCTCGAGCTGAGCCGCAAGGGGAAGTCTCCGCAAACGCTGGACGAGCTGCGAGAAAGCCTCAAAGCCATCGGCTTCACCTACATGGTGCAGAAGCACGGGGTCCAGATCGAGCTGCGGGCCGACGACGAGACGATGTACACGATCCCGATGGACGACCTCAGCCCCGAGCCCCCGGCGTTTGTGATCTCCAAGCCGAAGCGCCGGGGGATGAGTCTGCGCGAGCGGAAGTTCGAGGAGACGATCCCCACTCCGCCGGCGATCGACACCGAGAATCTCAAGCCCAAGGCGTTGTCGATCCGCTGGAAGCGCGACCGCGAGACGGGCGAGTTCAGTTACGAGATTCTGGTGAAGTAGGGAGCGCGGCGGTCTCGGCGCGCACGAGAAAACTTGAGAGGAGGGATTAGCTTGCGCGCGCCAATGTGACCGCGCCCCCCGGAAATTTGGTTGGTCAAAAGTGACGAGATTCGCATACAACAACCGCTCCTTCTATAGGAGGAGCCGCGGCTTCGCCTGCGCGCGCGGGGGAGGTACTTTCCGTCAGTCGGTCCGCCAAATGCAGCTTCACGGCCCGCTAGGCCGGATATTTTTCTGAGGATTCTGAACGGAACTTAGCGATGAATCGCCCGATCTATGCGCGCCATCGAGACCTGTGTAGCGAGCTCCAGATTCCGTCGGGATGTCGCCCCGGTTCGCGTGAGCGATGGATTG
>JADFGE010000302.1 GCA_022567855.1 Planctomycetota bacterium
GTCGGTCGGCTTCTTTTGCATATCTTCGGTGAAGCCGCCGCCTTGGATCATGAAAGTGCTCATGACCCGATGGAAGATCGTGCCGTCGTAAAACTCCTTGTCTGTATATGACAGGAAGTTCTTCACGCTGATCGGCGCCTTTTCGCGATTGAGCTCCAGGACCATCTCACCCAGGCTGGTCTTCATAAGCACATAGGCGAGCGGTGCGGTGTCGTCGTCCGGCTTCGTTTGCGCAGGCTTGGTGGTCGGCGGCTCGGCGGGTTTCGTATCCTGAGCGGCGAAGCACGAGCCACCGGCCAGGAGCGAAGCGCATAACACGAGCGCACCGTAGGGTGAGCAAGACGAGCCGGGCGGTACTACACAAGTCATGGGGGAGTCTCCTTGGCGGTCCGAGTTGTGTTGCCAACGGCGCTGGCGAAGGCCGGCCCATCATATACGGCGTGCGGGTCGCGTGCATCCTCGCCGACACGGTACGATTCGATACCGGCAGAACGCTACAATCTCTGCCCGTTGAGGTCCAGACTCTATGACGCCGGATCAATTCGTTTCGTTTTTCGGCCAGGTCAAGGCATCGGCGATCCTGCGCACGCCGAGCGCTGAGGCGGCTGCGCCCGCCATGGAAGCGGCGCTGCGCGGCGGATTCAAAGTGATCGAGTTCACGCTCACGATTCCCAACGCCCTGGAGCTGATTCAGGAGTTCTCACAACGACCGGGCGTGGTCGTTGGTGCGGGAACTGTCCTGACCACGCAAGACGCAGAAGCGGCGGTGAAGGCGGGGGCGAGATGCCTCGTTTCGCCGGTCGTGGATGAGGCGGTCATTGACGCAGCCAAGTCACTGGATGTGGCGATGATGCCGGGGACGCACACGCCGACGGAGATGCTGCGGGCCCACCGCGCCGGCGGGCAGCTTCAGAAGCTATTTCCTGCGCCGGGCTTGGGCGCACCATATGTGAAGGCGTGTCTGGGACCGATGCCGTTCCTCAAAATCGTGCCGACCAACGGCGTCGATGCCAACAACGTTGCGGAGTATCTGGCCGCCGGCGCATTCGCGGTTGGATTTGTAGCGCCGTTATTCCATGCGGCCGAGATGGCGGCGGGCGAATTCGATCGTATTGAAGAGCGGGCAAGCGGATTGATCGCTGCCGTTGGCCAGGCGCGGTGAGCACGGACGCGCCATCCTCACCAATTGGCGTGGCGCGCGTCATCGCGTCGGACATCAAGCTCGCACACAGTGTCTTTGCGATGCCGTTTGCGATGTTAGCGGCGTTCATGGCGGCGCGACCGGGGGAGGCGACGATCGACTGGCGTAAATTTGTCGGGCAACTTGCGCTCATCGTCGCGGCGATGGTGTTGGCCCGGACCGTGGCCATGTTGGCCAACCGACTTCTTGACCGAAAGATCGACCAGGCCAATCCGCGCACCGCACAGCGAGCCATACCAAGCGGGCGACTATCCGCGGGCACAGCGCTTGCTGTGCTGGCGGCGTGCGCGGGTGGGTTCGTGCTTATCTGCGCCGGCTTCGGCGTGTTGTACGCAAACTGGTGGCCCGCAATCTTGGCGCTGCCCGTCCTCGGCTGGGTCAGCGCGTACCCGCTGCTGAAGCGGTTCACCTGGCTGTCGCATCTTTATTTGGGCTCGTCGCTGGCGATCAGTCCCCTCGCGGCGGCGATCGCGATCGAACCGCTTGCATTGACCACCCAACCGGCGCTCTGGCTGGTGGCGGGGATGGTGCTGTGCTGGGTGGCGGGGTTTGACATCATCTACGCGCTGCAGGATGTCGAGGTCGATCGGCAGCAGGGACTTTCAAGCATCCCTGCGAAACTCGGATCGCGCGGGGCGATGTGGGCAAGTCGATTCCTTCATGTGGTGGCAGTTGCGTGTTTGGTAGGGGTGCTGCTCAGTGACGCGCGCTTGCGCTACGCCTTCGGCGCGGGCGTCGCGCTCGTGACGATCCTGCTGATCTATGAACACTTGACCGTCGCCCGCTGGGGAACGAGCAAGATCGCACTCGCGTTCTTCACCCTCAACGGTGTGATAAGCTGCGTGCTCGGGGCGATGGGGATTGTCGATGTCCTCACGGCCTAGGCGACGAAGCACGATGGCGTGAATCTCGGGAGATTCCCATGAAAACGCTCATCAAAATGGTTGCGGTTCTCTTGATACTACTTGTGCTCGCGACGGTCGCAGTTGCGCTGTACATCGACACGATCGCCAAGACCGCGATCGAGCGCGGCGCAACGTATGCGCTTGGCGTTGAGACGACCCTGGGCAGCGCCGATGTCGGCCTCCTGAGCGGGACGTTCTCTATGGGGGATATGACGATCGCCAATCCGCCTGGGTTCGAGAGCCCCTATTTCACGCACCTTGGCCAAGGCGATGTCGAAGTAGCGCTCAAAACATTGCGCCAAGAGACGGTTGAGCTTCCGACGCTCACGCTTACGGATCTGGAAATTTATCTGGATAAGAAAGAAGGCAAAGCCAACTACGATGTGATCCTCGAGAACCTGAAGCGATTTGAATCGCAGGAGAATGCTCAAGATGATTCCGGAGGCAAGAAGTTCATCATCAACGAGGTCTCGATCAAGAACATCATGGTTCACGTTCAGCTGTTACCGCTGGGAGGCGATTTAACGAAGCTGGATGTGCCGATCGACGAGGTTCGACTGCACGACGTCGGCTCGGGTACCGACGGCAGCGTGCTGATGTCCGAACTGACCAGCGTGATAATCAAGGCGGTGCTGGCCGCGATTGTGCAAAAAGGCGGCGGCCTTATTCCGAGCGATATCTTGGGCGATCTCGGCCAGGGATTGGGCTCGTTTTGGGTCGTCGGTGGTCAGAAGCTCGACGCCCAGTTGGGCCTGGCCCAAACGTCCCGCGGCGTTCATTCGGGGGGCCAAAGTGAAAGCGATGTCCTCGCTCGAGAGTTGTGGTTTTTGATCCAACTCGGTGATCTTCATCAGTTCGGCGATACGCGGTGTCGGCTGTGGGCGAAGACTCGTGAGGCCATGCCGCACGATTAGGCGATTTTCATCCACGAGCGGCACAACGTCAGCCACGGTGCCCAGCGCGGCCAAACCCACCGATTGCATTAAGAAATCTTTCATACGCTGGCCGACCTTCTTCGAGTCGCTGGCCTGCTGGCACAAGGCCCAGGCAAGCTTCAGTGCCACACCCGCTCCGCAAAGTTCGCCGAACGGATAGTTCGAGCCGGGTAGCCGTGGATGGACAATTACATCGGCCTCGGGCAGAGAGTCTGCCATTTCATGGTGGTCGGTAATGATCAGCTCGAGCCCCAGCTTCCGAGCAGTCTGTGCCTCACCAGCGCTGGTGATACCGCAATCGACGGAAACCACAAGATGCGTCTCGCGCTCGGCCAGCGTCCGAAGCGCATCATCGTTGAGGCCATAACCTTCATCGAGGCGATTGGGCACATAGTAACCGACGTCGGCGCCGAGCATTTTCAAGCATCGCAACAGCAGCGCCGTGCCCGACATTCCGTCCACGTCATAATCACCGTAGATGACGATCCGGCGATTTGCCCGGATGGCCTGAATAATCTGTTGGGCCGCTTCGGCGGCGCCCGGCAAAGTTTCGGGGTCGTGCAGGCCGGAGAGTTTTGCTTCAAGAAACTCGCGAGCGACCTTCGGGTCGACGATGCCTCGACAAATGAGTAACTGAGCGATCACCGACGAGATGCCTGAAGCTCGCTCGAGCGAATCAATCAAGTCCGGATCGTGCGGGTAGATGCGCCAGCGCTTGGCCATGATCTTCCTGAATCGCTATTTTGCTGCTGAGAACGGAAACTTCGCTCGGATGACGTGCGGCATCTGTTTTTCCCGGGCCTCTATAATCATGGCCTCTTTTTCGCCCCCGAGTCGATTAGAGAACTCGGCTGTGCCGTGCTGATCGTAGGCTTGCCCTGACTACTTTTTCTTTTCAACGTGCAGGGTGTGTTTGCGAAGACGGGGGCAGTATTT
>JADFGE010000303.1 GCA_022567855.1 Planctomycetota bacterium
GGCGCGGGCGACGCCGGCCAGCGCTAACGCCTCGAACTGATCGGCGGCCTCGGGATACACGTCGGCGGGGTTTGCCTCGTGGGCGGGACCGAGATCAACTCCCAGTTCGGTAAGTCGTTGTATCAGGCGTTGCACGACGCGCGGTCCGCCGTGCGGCATGAGTTGGGCGATCTCGTCGGTCAGCCGAACTGCGATTCCCTCATCGATGTCGTCAAAAGGCACGAAGCGCGCGCGTCCGAGCGGCCAGTCGTCTATGCCGGTTATCGCGTGCAAGATGGGGACAACGTGCCCGTGAAGCTGAAGGATCGCAATCGCCCCGGGTCGATTCGGTGTGGTTACAAGGACGCGGCAGTTCGGCCGAGCGGCCAACTCGGCGCGGCTAGGATCGGACATCCGAGTCGTCGACTTCGCGCATGGCCAATGTGTGCCGTGCGGTGACTTGGATTCCGAGCAGGGTCAGCTCGGGCACGATGTTGTCGATCAATTCCTCAGTCTCAAAGAGAAGCTGTGCGTCGCCGCCGGTGGCGATGACGCGCGGGAATGCGGTGTAGTATTCGGCATACTGCTCGACAAGCCGCTGCACCATCCCTCGGATACCGTGGAAAACGCCTTGGAGCATCGCTTGGCTGGTCGATCGGCCGAAGGGGTGATCGTCGGGGCGCGCGAAGGGCAACTCGGGCAAGCCGGCCGCATGTTCATGCAGCGCCTGGAGCTGCATCGTCGCGCCCGGCGCGATGGCGCCGCCGTGGTACGTGCCCTCGCCATCCACAAAATCGATGGTCACCGCGGACCCAGCGTCGATGATGATGCACGCTTCTTGGAGGTGGTCGTACGCGGCCGCGGCGTTAAGCAGTCGATCAACGCCGGTCAATGTCTCCGGGTCGAGCTTCCGGCCGATCGGCACCGGCACGTCTTTACCGATCCGGTAGATTCCGACGGACAACTGATCTTCGATCATCGCGGCCAGCGGATCTGCCACGGCGTCGTTCACCGACGCGAGCAAGATCGCGGCTCGCGGGTGGTCTGCAATCCCGGGCCACCATTGGACGACCTGCTGGGCGGTCGGGGCCACTTCTTGCTTGGGGAAGTGTTCGCACGGACCAAGCTGACCGCTGACAAACGAACCGATCTGGGTTCGGGTATTGCCGACGTTCAGCGCGATGAGGCTGGGACTTTCCATCGTCTGAGCAGTGTAGGACCGGCCTACGCCTCACGACCACCGACGGACCGAGCCTGGTGCTCCACTGCGTGGCTGTCCAACCAGGCGGATTCACAGCATCCCGGGGGGTGGACGGACGAGGCTGAGGGCCCCGGAGAGGGTGATCCCGTGCATAACTACTGTATATTTCACCTGGCCATTGTATTATTTTAGGATTTTTTGCTTGCTCCCGGCAAGGATCACGGCGACCATTCATTCTGATGCGACTGTGACGCTACTGATGCGACCAGCCTGGGGCTGGTACGTCCGGCTGGGAGCAAGCACGGATTACATCGGGGCGGCTACGGCCCGGTCGAGGTAGGCACGACCTGCTTCTGGGCAGGCACACCCTCCAAGACGCGGCCTACTCCGTGCGGGCACAGCTTGCATTAGGCACGTACGCCATGCTTGGGACTGGCGCTTCGTGCTCGGCACTGGGCAGATACGCCATGCTCGGGACTGGTGCGTCGGGTGGAAGTTCTCGTCGGCGGATCGACCGTTTTCCCGGCAACACCGCCAGGGCCGCGACCAGCCTGGGGTAAGGGCAAAAAGCTATACCGGACCGGCAGGGGTTTGGGTCGCAGGAGTAGATCGCGTGATGCCAATCCGTCCGCAGAGAAATCGACGCTACGTTCCCGTCGTCGGGCCAAGGCTCAAGCGGTTGCTGGCGGTCGTCTTTGGACTGTTCGCGTTGCTGGTGGTGAACTCGGCGTACCTCCTAGCGGTCACGATCGCCGGCGTGCAGTATCAGAACTGGTTCTACCTGAACATGTTTCTGGTGCACCTGGCCCTTGGGCTACTGATCATTGTGCCGGTGATTGCGTTCGGCTTTCTCCACATTCGGAACGCCTGGACGCGACCGAACAAAAGGGCGATTCGCGCGGGGATGGCGCTCTTTGTCACGGCAAATGTCGTCCTGATCACCGGGATCGTGCTGATGCGAGTGGACGTGTGGGGGCTGCGTTTTGAGTTGAACAACGCAGCGGGGCGCTCGGCCGCCTACTGGGCCCATGTGATCTGCCCGGTGGCGGCGATCTGGCTGTTCGTTCTGCACCGCCTTGCGGGACGGCGGATCAAATGGCGGATCGGCTTGACGTGGGGCGCGGTGGCCGGGGTCTTCGCCATGGTCATGCTGATCCTGCAAACGCAGGATCCCAGGGCTTGGAACGTGGCCGGGCCGAAGTCCGGCGAGCAATACTTTTTCCCATCATTGGCCCGCACCTCGACGGGCAACTTTATTCCCGCCTACGTGCTCCAGAACGATCAGTATTGCCTGGAATGTCACACCGACATCCACGAAAGTTGGTCGCATAGTGTCCACCGGTTCAGCTCGTTCAACAACCCGCCGTACCTGTTCAGCGTCCTGGAGACGCGGCGGGTGCTGATGGCCCGCGATGGCAGCGTCCAGGCCTCGCGGTTCTGTGCCGGTTGCCACGATCCGGTTCCGTTTTTCAGCGGCGCGTTTGACGATCCGAAGTTCGATGATCCGAACTACGACCTCGCAAGCGACCCGACCGCCCAAGCCGGCATCACCTGTACGGTCTGTCACAGCGTGACGCACATGAACTCTGTGCGCGGGAACGCGGATTACACCATTGATGAACCGGTCCATTATCCGTTTACGTTCAGCGACAACCGGTTTCTGAGGTGGGTCAATCGTCAGCTCGTCAAGGCCAAGCCGGAGTTTCACAAAGCGACGTTCCTCAAGCCGTTACACCGGACCCCGGAGTTCTGCGGCACGTGCCACAAAGTCCACCTGCCGCAAGAGCTGAACAAGTACAGATTCCTCCGCGGACAAAACCATTTTGACGCATTCTGGCTGAGCGGAGTCTCCGGCCAAGGCGTCACGAGTTTTTACTATCCGCCCAAGGCTGAGACCAACTGCAACAACTGCCACATGCCGATGGTGGAAGTTTCGGACCGGCCGAACTTCAGCGCCCGAGTACGGGATGATTCGGGCCTCCTCAAGACAACGGATCACCAGTTCCCGTCCGCCAATACGGCCATCCCGCACCTGCTGCGTGACACGCTCGCGGATGCGGATGGGGCGATCGAAGCGCATCGAGCGTTCCTCGACGGTGTGATGCGAGTTGATATCTTCGGCGTCAAGCCCGGCGGCGCCATCGACGGCGAACTGATAGCGCCGCTGAGGCCAACGATGCCCGTGCTCAAGCCCGGCGGCGTCTACCTGCTCGAGACGGTCATTCGCACGGTCAAGATGGGGCACGTGTTTACGCAGGGCACCGCAGACTCCAACCAAGTGTGGATGGACGTGACGGTCAAGTCCGGTGATCGCATCGTCGGGCGCAGCGGCGGACGGCGGGCATCCGACAACGCGGTCGATCCGTGGTCGCACTTTGTCAACGCGTTCGTCATCGATCGTTATGGGAACCGCATCGACCGACGCAATGCACAGGACATCTTCATCGCGCTATATAACAATCAGATCCCGCCCGGGGCCGCCGATGTCGTTCATTACGTGCTGAACGTCCCGGATGACGCTGACAAACCGATCACGGTTGACGTGAAGTTGCAGTACCGGAAGTTCGACACCCAGTACATGCGTCTGGTCACAGCCGATGATGACTATGTCAACGATTTGCCGGTGGTGACCCTGGCCCACGATACGGTGACGTTCCTGCTCGATAACGCAGATCAACCGGTGTTGAATGAAGATTCAACGATCGAGCTGTGGCAGCGTTGGAACGACTACGGCATCGGACTGTTGCGAAAGGGCGGCGGCAAAGGCGAGCTG
>JADFGE010000304.1 GCA_022567855.1 Planctomycetota bacterium
CGGCATACGGAAACGCTGGCAGCCTGCCTTGGCTGGAGGATGACGACTTGGTGTTGGGATATAGGTCTGGCAAGGACGCTTACGCTTATCCAATCAATGTGCTGGACCGTCATGAAATAGTAAGCGACGTGATTGGTGGCCAGCCGGTGTTGATTACTTATTGCCCCCTTTGTTTCAGCGGGGCCGTGTACCATCGCGAGCTGGACGGCCGGGTACTAACCTTTGGTAACACCAGTGCCCTCTATCAGTCAGACCTGGTCATGTACGACCACCAGACGGGCTCCTACTGGTTCCAGGTCGCGGGCGAGGCTGTGGTGGGCCCGCTGACCGGCTCCCGGCTAGATTTATTGCCGTCGGCTACCATGGTTTGGGGCGAGTGGAGGAATCTCTATCCGGACACTCGTCTGCTCACCGGGTTCGCAGGCGCACCCGACCGGTTCGGCAGCAGCCAATACGGTCGCAAGTTTTCCGGTGGTTACCAGCAGCAGATAAACAATGACAGGTTCGCGTTCCCGGTGGATGAAGCCAAGCTGGATGACCGGCTGTCCTCGGGTGAGATTGTGTTGACAGTGGAAGTGGGCGAGTCGGCCGTCGCATTTCCCTTGGGGGTGATCGGCAACGGAGCGGCCAATGGAGACGTGGGAGGCCAGCCGGTGGTGGTGTTCGCCCGCGATCTTAACCGTCTGGCGGTGGCCTTTTCCCGGGTGGTGGGCGGTCAAGTCTTGACCTTCGACTATAGTGATGACGAGGGGAATTTTGTCGACCGGGAGACGGGCAGCGTCTGGGACGGCGGCGGTCTGGCCACCAGCGGCGCTCTCGTTGGGGCTCAACTGGATCAGCTCAACACCCGGAGGGCTTTTTGGTTCTCCGTGGCCATCGCTTTCCCCAACATCGACGTTTATCGGCCCTGAATCGGGAGTGTTGCATTTTGGGCATCTCTTTCCCGCTTATCGTTTGCTGCGGGCTGTTTACCGGCGACGAAATTCAAGAATAGCTGACCTCACGCCGAATATCATCTGGCAGGCTAATCAGAATTCCTTGACACCCCAGGGCGATTATGGTAAGTTCGCCACGCTCAAAAACCAGGGCCAACCCCAAGTATAGAGGGTGTATTAGTGGAGTCCATAATCGTTGCCATCGTCGCCGGTCTTTGCGCCTCGCAGACCTCAGCTCAATCAAAGGTCCAGCTGATCTCACGCGAGGTCTTCTTCGCCAACCCCGACCGAACCAACCCCCTCATCAGCCCCGACGGGACGAAGATCAGCTATCTCGCGCCGGTGAACGGTGTGATGAATGTCTGGGTGGGTCCGATTGATGATCCCGATGCGGCTCGGCCGGTCACCCACGACATGCGGCGCGGCATCCGAGTTTATTTCTGGGCCTATACCAACAAGCACCTTCTTTATCTGCAAGACCCCAGCGGCGGTGAGAACTGGGTCGTACATGCCATCAACCTTTCGACCGCCAAGACCAAGGCGCTGACGCCGACTTCCGCCACACGCCCCGGAGCAGGTCACTCGCACAAGGTCACGGCCCGAATTCAGCGCGTCAGCCACAAGTTCCCCTACGAGATCCTCGTCGGCCTGAACGACCGCGATCCGGCACGACACGATATCTATCGCCTGAGCATTGCGACCGGCGAGCGAACGCTCGTCCAGCGCAACGACGGCTTCCTCGGCTTCCTTACCGACGATGAGTATGACGTGCGGCTCGCGGCGCGGCTCACGCCGGACGGCGGCAGCGAGCTGCTCATGCCCACGCCCGATGGGAACTGGCACCAGTTCGCCAAGATTCCCATGCAGGATATGTTCACCACGAGCCCGATCGATTTCAACGAGTCGGGGACGGTCCTGTACATGGTCGATAGCCGCGGGCGAAATACGGCGGCCTTGACCAGTCTAAACCTGGAGACGGGCGAGTCGAAGATCCTGGCCAAGGACTACCGAGCAGACATCACCGACGATCTGCTCCTGCATCCCACCAAGAAGTTCCCCCAGGCTGTCTCCTCGACCTACACACGCAAGAAATGGCACTTTCTCGATCCCGTGCTCGAAGACGACTTCAACATGTTGCGCGAGATCGCCGACGGCGAGTTGTCAATCAATAGCCGCACGCTCGACGACAGCCGTTGGATCGTCTCGTTCGAACTCGACAACGGCCCCGTGCGGTACTACCACTTCGATCGAACACAAAAGAAGATCCGATTCCTTTTCGCGAGCCGCTCGGCCTTGGACGGTCTGCCGCTGGCGACAATGCATCCGATCGTGATCAAATCACGCGACGGGCTGAACCTGGTCAGCTACTACACACTGCCTGTCGGTGCCGATTCGGACTTCGACGGCCGGCCCGACCAACCGTTGCCGATGGTGCTCAACGTCCACGGCGGGCCGTGGTGGCGCGACGCCTGGGGGTACGACTCCTGGCATCAGTGGTTGGCGAACCGCGGCTACGCGGTGCTCAGCGTGAACTTCCGCGGCTCCACCGGGTTCGGGAAGAACTTCATCAATGCTGCGAACCGCGAGTGGGGTGGGCGGATGCACGATGACCTGATCGATGCCGTGCAATGGGCGATCGACGAGGGCATCGCCGATGCCGACCGCGTGGCCATCATGGGCGGAAGCTACGGCGGATATGCAGCGCTGGTCGGGATGACCTTCACCCCGGATGTGTTTGCCTGCGGCACGGCGGTGGTGGGGCCGTCCAACCTCGTCTCATTCCTCCAGACGATTCCGCGCTCTTGGGATCCGAACGCTCAAATGTGGGCTACGCGCGTGGGCGATCATCGCACCGCCGATGGCCGATCGTTCCTCCAGCAGCGCTCGCCGCTGAACTTTGTCGATCAGATCAAGCGCCCGTTGATGATCGTCCATGGCGCAAACGATCCACGCGTCAACCAGGGGGAGTCCGACCGGATCGTCAGCGCGATGCAGCAGAACAACGTCCCGGTGACGTATCTGATCTATCCGGACGAAGGCCACGGGATAGCGCGGCCGGCCAACCGAATGGCGTTCTTCGCCGTCGCGGAGGCGTTCCTGGCCGAGCACCTCGGCGGTCGCTACGAGCCGATTGGGGATGATCTGGATCGCTCCCGCCTCATGATCCCGGTTGGGGCCGGCGAGATTCCCAGCGTGCAGACCGCGATCGCACCGGATTGATACGGGCCGGCGACGGCAGTCTGAACAAACGAGAGCAGCAAGGCCCGCGCGGGAGTTCGCGGGCCTTTGCTGTTACTGATGGAGCATCTACGGCTGCAGCGGTCGAGCAACCGGGTGGGAGTAGACATTGTCCTTCGTTAGCTTGAAGGCCGGCAAGTCCACATCACGCATATCGCCGAACTCGCCGTCCGGTCCTGCAGAGACAAAGATTACCTGACGATTTGAACTGACTCCGTAAGTCCGCTCGTTATAGGTTTGGATCGTGCCATCGTCGTTTCGGTGAAACGCATATGGCGAAACGTCGGTTTCTCTCCAAAGTCTTCCGGGATGGGTTGCGTAAATCGGCCAGCCCCAGGCGTCTAGTACGGTGACGCTGCCAAGGAAGTTTGGAAGCTGCACCACGCCTTGACCTTCGATCCACGGAGGCACAACACCCTCCTGGTACGTGTAGATAAAGTCCGGAGCAATCTGCGCGATAATCTGTTTAATCTGGCTTGGCCGGGTGATGACATCAAGCATTTCGGTGATGATCAGTTCCTCGACGGTATCGCTGTGGATGTCGAAGCGGTCTTTGATCAAATAATCCTCATCGCCCGGCCATACCTCCTGCCACCACGTGAGTTGTCGATCGGCGGATCGTTCCCACTCTTGCATCGCGGTGTCGAGGAGGCGCAAGATGTTCTGGGTTTCGCGGGTTTCCGATTGCGTGCGCACGGCGACGCCGACCGACAGCGTCAACCCCAGGAGCAAAAGCATGATGCCGA
>JADFGE010000305.1 GCA_022567855.1 Planctomycetota bacterium
CTTCGTCCTTCGCTTCCAGCTGGGCGTCAGGGTTGAGGTGGGCGAGGCTCGACCGCTGCCGGAGGGACAGGCCGACGTGATCGCGGCGGCCGATTTTCGATCGGCGATCGAGAACGGCTCAGGCGGGCTGGCACAGAGACCGATAACACGATCGGAGCGGCCGAGCGGGCCGGGCGTGGACTCAAGCCGGGCTCAAGATTCGTCCGATAAGAGGCCGTGGTTTCCTGGGGTTGGACCCGGCGGGCGTGCCTCGAAGCGGGGTGAGCCGGCCTGCGGTCTCGGCGGAGCCGACGACCACCATTTGCCGCCGTGTCGCGCGACGTGGAGTGTCGCCCGGCCGATCAGGTATGGAGCTCAACTCGTGAAGCGCAAGAGAGTCTTGAGTCTGCACGCGAGCGTGGTGCTCGGCGCGGTGGTGCTGACGGGATGCGCCGAGTCCGACCCCTGGTTCGGTCCACAAGCGATGGTGGGTGACGGTGGCGACCAGACGACGACGGTAACGAATTACGATCCACCGCTGCCGCCGACGGTAGCGGGGGTCGTGTCCGACACGGGTGATGTTCAGTTCGCCGGCGAGTCGCCCGGGATGCCGGTCGAGCGCACCGCGTCGCGATCTTACACATCGCTCATTGGGCTTTATGGAGAGCTGATCGCCGACTCGGTGGAGGCCGGGAGCCAATTCGACGGCGGCGGCAACATCGCGCAGGTGAGCTTCGCCACGGAGGGCGCGTGCTTCGACCCCGATATTGATGGCACAGGGACGCTGCTCGTTTTCGCGTCGACGATGCACCGGGAGACGTCCGACCTCTATACGAAGTCGACCACCGGCAAGACCGTCACGCAGCTCACCCGGGATCCGGCGGACGATATTCAGCCGGCGATCAGCCCCGACGGCGGGCACGTAGCCTTTGCCTCGAATCGCGCCGGGAGCTGGGATATCTACGTGATGTCGATCGGCGGCGGGAAGACCGTAAAAATAACCTCCGACAGGGATCACGAGCTGCACCCGAGCTGGTCGCCCGACGGGCAAATGCTGGCGTACTGCAAGTTCGGCTCGCAGTCCCAACGATGGGAGATCTGGGTCGTTGACTGGCAGCAGCCGAGCGTGCAACAGTTTTTGGGATACGGGCTGTTCCCCGAGTGGTGCCCGGACGTGGCCCGGAGCAAGATTCTCTTCCAGCGGGCACGACAGCGCGGAAGCCGCTACCACACCATCTGGACAATGGACTATGTCAACGGCGAGGCAATGTATCCCACGGAAATCGCCTCCGCGGCCAATGCAGCCGTCATCAACCCCTCCTGGTCTCCGGGCGGGGACCGGATCGTCTTCGTGACTATCCTGGAACCGGATGCCGAACCAAACACGAGGCCGGCTCAGTCCGATGTATGGATGATAAAGCTGGACGGCACGGCACGGACGAACCTGACCAACGGGCAGTTCGCGAACTTCCAGCCGGTTTGGGGGGCTGATGGGAAGGTTTACTTCGTCTCGGATCGTTCGGGCGTGGACAATGTTTGGTCGGTGTCAACGGGGCGTGCGGTCAACGTGACCGAGCCTCCACCCCCGGGGATTGTCGTCGCCGGACCACCGGAGCCGAACTGAGCAGGCGGGCAGTCGTCGCCGGCTGCCCGGACCCTTTCGTCGGCCGAACCCTCGGCCGACCCCGACGAGCGGAGCTCGCCGATAGGCAGGACGCCATGACAAGTGCACAGCCCATGCCGCCAAAGACGGGCGGTCGGTCCCTCGCGGCGATGTGTTGGGCCACGCTCGTCTGTGGATTAGCGTTGTCCGGCTGCTCGGCACACCTCAAACCGCCGACTGAGCTGACCGCCCCCTACCCGCAGCCCAAGCTGTGGGCGGTCGTGCCGTTCGCAAACGAGTCGGGCGTGTCGATCGTTGACCCCTACTTCACCGCTGATGTGTTCACCCAACAATTGCAACAGGTGAAGGGCATCGACACGGTTCCGGTGAATCGCGTAATCGTCGCCATGCGCCGGCTCGAAATGCCGGAGGCAACAACACCTGCCGACATCCGGCAGTTGGCCAATGCCCTTGGCGTCGACGGCGTCATCATCGGGACGGTGACGGCGTACGACCCGTATCCTCCGTTGATGTTGGGCGCGGCCATTCAGTTGTTCGAGACGCCGCCTCACAATCGCCTTCGAGGGTTTGATCCGCAGGAATTGACCCGATCGCCCCGTGGGACCGTCTCACCAGGCGATCTGGGGTCGGCCGGTCCGGTTGCCCAAGCCGCTGGTGTCTTTGACGCCACGAACCATCAAACGCTCAGCTGGCTCAGGGACTACGCCGCCGGACGGAGCG
The DNA here is from genome assembly GCA_022567855.1 of Planctomycetota bacterium. Taxonomy (GTDB): domain Bacteria; phylum Planctomycetota; class Phycisphaerae; order Phycisphaerales; family SM1A02; genus JADFNO01. The sequence goes on from JADFGE010000305.1 coordinate 2,324, forward strand.
AGCCCCACGGCGCCTACGGTCAGGACATCTATTTGGTGAGCATGGAGCTGTACACGCAGTTTGTCAGCTATCGGCTGATCCATGACCTGCTGGCTTTTGAGCGGGCACGGTTGATGCCGATGACGGATATCGTTTCCGGGCACTGACGGCCAGAGATGGTCGTCGGCCCCCAGCCGAGGACCACAAATGGCCGATACCACCCTCACCCTTCAACTCCGCCACGGATCGCACCGATTGGTATTGGAGAAGAGCGGTCACCGCTGGGCGTTCCAGTGGGACCCCGGCCTGGAGCACGCGCTCATGGGGCACGTTGCGGCCATGGCCCGCGACCCGCATTGCCCGTTGGGATGGGTGGAAGCGGCGCTTGTTTGCCGGTACCTCAGCCGCCCGTCCCCCACCGGACGCCCCGCCTCGATAAGGCCCTCGCACCGGACCAAGTAACCCACGTACGACACCAACATCAGCCCCCGAACCAGAGCAGGGTTAGAGACATGAACGAGACCGCCAAGCGACACCCCAAGATCGTCGATGAGTTCCTCCATTACTTGTTGGACGAGCGCCACTTCAGTCCGTACACGGCGCGGTGCTATGGCGTGGATCTGCGCCAGTACGCGGAGTACATCACCGAGGAACTGAATATACACGCAACGCCCGAGCAGGAGGCCGACGCCCTGCGCCGCCGATTGGAAGGGCGCCTGGGCTCGGGGCCCGACGGTGAGCACATCGTCGCCACGCTCGGCGCCACCACCCTCACCGCCTTCATGCTCGACGCCGATGTCGCCGCAATCCGCAAGTTCCTCGAACACCTGTCCCAGCAGAACTATTCGCCCGCCACCATGGCCCGCAAGATCGCCACCCTTCGCTCATTCCATCGCTGGCTCGAGAAACGCGGTCTGATCACGAACAACCCGATGCTGATGATCCGTACGCCCAAGCAGGCCAAGCGCCTGCCCAAAGCGATCGACGTCGAACAGGTCGAGAAGCTGCTTGCCGCGCCGAACGACAACACCCTGCTCGGCGCTCGCGACCGCGCGATCTTGGAAACACTCTACTCGACCGGGATTCGCGTCAGCGAGCTCGTGGGCATCAATCGCGGCGACGTCGATGACCCCGGCCAAGCCCTCATCGTCATGGGCAAAGGCAAAAAGGAACGGATCGTGCCGCTCGGCTCGCACGCCTTGGCCGCGATCCGTCACTACGCCGGCATGCTCGACCACGATCTCATCAACACGGACCATGGACCCGATCCCGCGGCGCCGCTGTTCATCAACAAGCACGGCGGACGGCTGTCCACCCGCTCGGTCCGCCGAAAGGTCAGCAAATACTTGGCGGAAGCGGGCCTCGATCCGACCATCAGTCCTCACACGCTGCGACACAGCTTCGCCACCCATCTGCTGGATAACGGCGCTGATCTGCGTTCCGTGCAGGAGTTGCTCGGCCATCAGTCGCTTTCGACCACACAGATCTACACGCATCTGACCGCGCAAAGAATGCACGATGTCTACGACGACGCCCACCCCCGCGCCGACGCGCCGTAAGCCGTTTCACCGAACCTCAAGGAC
>JADFGE010000306.1 GCA_022567855.1 Planctomycetota bacterium
CCCAATAGTAGACCACGTCGAACGCCGCGAGCCCGCCGGACTGCGTGGCAGCGGGTTGGGTGGCATGGGCAAGTACACTTGCCCGTGGAGCGAGCACCAGCACCGCGATGGCTGCGAACACCGACAGATCGCACAGGTGCAGCGGCAGTGATTCCGCAAGCGACCACCGGCCCGTTCCCGCCCTGTAACACTGCTCGAAGATCATGTTCACGAGCAAGACGGCAGCCAGCGCTTGGCAGGCGCGGCGCGCCACGCTGCTTCCCGCCGCCCGGCGCCGCGCGCCAACCACCCCCACTGCGACTACCGCCGCAGCCGCGATAACCACCAGCGCCGCCACATGAGCCGGCCCGTAAGCGACGAGTGTTTCTGATGCATCCGACAATGGTTTACCCTCGATTGACAGCGCCACCGATCATATCCGATACCGCGCCGCACCAGCCCCCTCTTCGCCGGGGTGCCACTGGCAGCTTGCCTGAGGCTGTCCGGTAATTGTGGCGTTGTAATAAAATGGCCTCCATACTGTTGTGTGAATCAGAGTCGTTGCACAATCAGCATGGAGGCTGTCAATGTCCAGCAGTGCCAAGGAGGGCACGCGTCTGGCGCAGTTGATCCGGATGGCCGTTCCGCTGTGTCGGTCTGCGGAACGGTTGGTCCCTCGGCGAGGAGCCGGTGCGCCGCCCACGTATCCTGACTGGCAGATCGCGATCCTCATTATGGTCGCGGTTCTGGTCAGAAGGAAGAGTAAAAGTGCCCAGTATCGTTATTTGTACGAGCGGCGTAGGTCATTGATGAATCGGTTGGGAATGCGAGGCTTTCCATCGCGCAGCACCTACTTCGATCGTTATCGCCGGGCGCATGGTCTGTTCCGGGCGGCGGTGATCCTCCAAGGGCGACGCGCGATCCGATCGGGGCTGGTGGATCCGACTGTGGTGGCTGTGGACAAGAGCATGATGGCAGCACATGGCCCACCGTGGTCTTCGCGGCGGGGGCATAGAGGAAAACGGCCTGCAGGTGCTGATGGCGATGCCGGTTGGGGATACAGCGCGCATCGAGACTGGGTCTATGGATATAGCTTTGAAGTCGTCGTCAGTGCGTCCAAAGGGTCAGTCGTCTTTCCGTTGGGTGTGTCGGTGGGTTCGGCGAGCATGAGTGAAGCCAAGAGTTGCATTGAGAAGATGACGCGGCTCCCGCCTCAAACACGCTATGTCGCCGCCGATGCCGCCTACGACACCAATGCCATTGGGCAAGCGGTCGAGTTCGACGATCGCGATCGAGCCACAGGACGACACTTGATTTGCCCGCTGCAATCACGCGCCGGCAAGCCCCGAGTGGGTCCGTATCCGCATCGAGGCCGGCGCGAGCAACAGCGTCAGCGTCGGGCCAAACGCTGGGCATTCTACCTCAGCACAAAGGGCCGGCGCCTCTATGGTCGACGCCACAAGACCATCGAACCATTCAATGAGTGGTTCAAGGCGAAGTTCGAGCTGCGTCACCGCGTCTGGCACCGCGGCTTGGCCAACAATGCGACTCAGATCGCCGCAGCGATGTTCGCGTACCAGCTCTTGGTTCGCTACCATCACCGGAACGGTGGGAGCAACGGGACGATCCAATGGATTCTCGATACGCTGTAATTCCCGGACAGTCTCACGAATACGTCCGCAACGGTACGGCGAACCTGTTCCTGCTGGTCGAACCGTTGCGTGGCTGGCGACAGGTGGACGTGACCACACGGCGGACCAAGCTGGACTTCGCGAAACAGATGAAGGAACTCGTCGATGTCCATTACCCCGACGCTACGAAGATCACGCTGGTGATGGACAACCTGAACACGCATCGGTTGTCGTGCTTGTACGAGGCCTTTGCGCCGACCGAGGCCCGCCGGTTGATCGAGAAGATCGAGGTGGTGCATACGCCTAAGCACGGCAGTTGGTTGAATATGGCTGAGTGTGAGCTAAGCGTGCTGGAGAAGCAATGCCTCGGTGAACGGGTCGCTGACCAGCCGACCCTGCGGGCGCGAATCCAGTTGTGGAATAACGATCGCAACCGCCGGTCGAAGAACATCGACTGGCAATTTCAAACAGCTGACGCAAGGATCAAGCTGAGAAGGCTTTACCCACAGACGCATATGGAATGACCTACTAGCAGCCTGTTGAAAAACCGCTTGACGGGCATGCTATGATACACGGATCGAATGCGTAAGCGTCTGTCAATACACTCACGGATGAGGGCAAATCATGGCATTGGGGCGACGTAAGCGGGATCACCAGGATCTTTGGGTGGCGACGTGCGATCTTCCGAGATCGCCGGGCCATCCGTTCTATACCAAGCTCAACGGGCTGCTCGACGAAGCAGAGTTTGATGCATTCGTCGAGGGTCTCTGTAAGCCGCATTATGCCAACGGGCGTGGGAGACCGGGCATTCCGCCGGGTGTTTACTTCCGGATGCTCTTCATCGGCTTTTTCGAGGGCCTCGATTCGCAACGGGCCATCGCCTGGCGATGCAGCGACAGCCGATCGCTTCAGTCGTTTCTGGGCTTGGACATCACGCAGCCCACGCCGGACCATTCCACGCTCACGGTGATTCGGCGCCGACTGCCACTCGAAGTGCATGAGGCCATTTTCACGTTTGTGCTATCGATCGCGGCAGTGAAGAAGTTGCTGAAGGGCAAATCGACGGCCATCGATTCGACGTTCATCGAAGCGGACGCGGCGATGAAGTCCATCGTTCGGCGTGATACCGGTGACGACTGGAAAGAGTACGTCCGCAAGCTCATGGCTGCGGAAGGCCTGGAAGACCCCACGGATGAAGACCTCCGCAAGTTCGACAAGAAGCGGAAAAAGAAGGTGCCCAACAAGGAATGGATGTCGCCGACCGATTCCGAAGCACGCATCACAAAGATGAAGGATGGCCGTACGCACCTGGCGTACAAGACGGAGCACGCGGTTGATCTGGAAACGGACATCGTGTTGGCTGCGGGGGTATACCAGGCGGATGAATCGGACACGGCCACGTTTTCCGAAACGCTGGTGAAGGCTCAAACGAACACCAAGCGTGCAGGCAGTGATTCGCAGATCAAAGATGTGGTCGCCGACAAGGGTTACCACAGCACAGACAATCTGGTGTGGTGTGCGGCATCGGGCGTTCGCAGTTACATCCCCGAGCGAGCGAGTCGCTGGCGTCGCGTGTGGATTGATAAACCATCGGCGTGCAAACACGCTGTCTACGCGAACCGTCGGCGCGTCAAAGGCAATCGCGGCAAACGATTGGGCCGGTTGCGAAGTGAATATGTGGAACGGAGTTTCGCTCACGTGTGCGAGACGGGCGGTGCTCGACGCAGCTGGCTGCATGGTTTGGAGGATGTGACCAAACGTTACTTGATGTATGTAGCCGGCAAGAATCTCGGAGTGATCATGCGCGCGTTGTTCGGCGTGGGCAAACCAAGAGCGCTGCAATCGGAAGGCGGGGGTGGTTTTTCGTCAGTTTGGGCGAAGATCGTTGCCATTCTTTGCACCGATCGCGCATTTCGCGACCATCTGGCGATTCCAATTCAACAGGCGAACTTTTCGCCCTCGAAATTCGTCACGCGCTGCAACGCTTTCGCCTCACACCCATTTCGGGTCGCAGCTTGAAAACGGGACTATTTCAACAGGCTGCTAGGCGTCGGGTCCCACAACCCGGTCCAGCGTACCTTAGTGATGATGAACTGATCCGCGGATTCCGGATTCTGATCCTGCAAAATGAAATCATCAGCGGGCGCAACGTCAAAGTCTGGTGAAAAATCAAGGTCGCGTTGTGAATATACGGGGGCAATGTCAAGGGTGTATTCACCGTTGTTCCACAGGACCACCTCGTTGGGATAGGG
>JADFGE010000307.1 GCA_022567855.1 Planctomycetota bacterium
GCACGGCCACGATGCGGTGCGGAACGAAGACAACGGTAGTCTGTGCGTTGCACAAGACCATGAGGAGTAACGAGCGTGACCACGTTACGGCATCCAAGATCGATCGCCGTCCCGGATGATCTCAAACCACCCAACGCCCATGATGTGCAAGATGCGCGGATCGCCCGGTTCTCTATCCTCGCCGCGTGTGGGTTGTTGTTTCTCTCAGCTCTCCCTGACGCGATGGTCGTGCCGGTCCTTCGGGAATTGCTCGTCGAGCGCTACGACGTAAGCGTGGGGGCAGCGCATGCCTTTATGAGCGTGAACCTCATCGGGGCGCTGGCGGGTATCGGCCTGGCCGGATTCATTCGGCGTCGATGCAATCTCGTCAACTCGATCACGATCGCGGCGCTGGCCAACGCCTCGCTCCTGGCGATGATGGCGGTGCCGATCGGTTTTGTGCCGACCTTGGTGCTGCGCTGTATCGAAGGCGCGGCCGACTTGACGGTGTACGCGGTGTTGTTTGCGTTTATTGCGCAGGCGGGTCCGCCATCGAAGCGAGGCCGGCGCATGGGGGCGGCGGCAACGGCGATGATGCTGGGAATCGCCTGCGGCGCAGGCCTCGGCGGGATCATCGGCGCCCAAACCGCGGTGCTGTGCCTGTGGGCCGGTGCGCTGGCCTGCGTGATCGTTGCCGCAGCGGCCGGACTGACGCTCAGACCCAATCGTGCGCAAGGGAACCTCAGTTCACGTCGCACTACGACTGAGCGCGAAGTCGATTCCCGTCCGATTTGGCGGCCGCTGGCGATGATGTTCAGCGACCGCTTCGTTTCGGCGCTGTTGGCGACGACCGTGCCATTGTATCTCGCATCAGTGACCGACATGAGTCCGGCGGCAATCGGGGGGCTCGTAGGACTTGCGATGTTGATGACCGCGCTGGGAACCTGGCCGGCGGGACGCCTCGCCGACCGCGTGGGGCCGCTGCGCCTGCGGTTGATCGCAGGGTGCATCTACGCGCCGGGCGTGGCCCTGATCCCCCTGGCGGTCTCGGGGAATCTGGCGATCACGATCATCGATTTCGTGCTGATCGGATTGGCGGGAGCGGCGCTTTTCGCCTCGTCGCTGGTGGCGGTCTGCGACAGCGGGCGCGGCGCCGTGGGGATGGGCGCGTATCACGCAGCCGGCAATGCGGGATTCCTCGTAGGACCGCTCGCCGCCGGCGCGACACTGAGCCTGCTGGGCGGGACCGAGCCGGGCGCGTCGGTGTATCTGTTCGTGTTCGGCGCCTTCGCACTGATCCACGGCGCGGTCACGGTTACCACGGTGTTCGTCGCAGGGTATCGCAGCACGGCGCAGGTCGAAGGACAGTCCGCAGCAACGGCGCCGGACCTCGCGGCCTAGTCCAATCGCCGCTGCCACCCCCAGCCTGTGTCACGTCCGAAAACGATGATCTCTTGCGGCGAATAAAGTCGTCTCGGTATTGACCCGGCCCAATGTGCCAGTCATGCTAGTTGCATGCGAAACGCTTGTCCTACCTCCATCGTGCTGCTCTGGGCATCGTCGCTCTGTTTTTGGAGCGTCGGCTGTTCGAGCCGCAGCTACTTTGGCCACCATCAAGCGAGCGGAATAGCCCCAAAGCCGGCTTTATTCGAATCAACTGAGGGACCGAGGTCACTTCCTATATTCCGTGCAGATACCGGGGCCGCGATCAACTGGCAGGGTTTGCTCGAGGCGATCGAGTGGGCCGACGTCGTGATTCTCGGGGAACAGCACGACGATGCCGTGGCGCATGCGGTGCAGTTGGCGGTGGTGGAAGATGCAATGAGGCGGTATCCCGGCACGGCGTTGTCCATGGAGATGCTCGACCGCGAAGAGCAGGCGCTGGTCGATGATTATTTAGCTGACTTCATCAACCGAGATATGTTCCTGGAGCAAACGGCGTCGACGAAGTGGCTTCGCATCGCGCGCGACTACCTCGACGACGAGATCGATCGCGAGACGTTCCAGAAGCGGATTCTTCGGATCGGTTGGCCGGATTGGGAGAACAACTACCAGCCGATCATCGACGCCGCCAAAGCCGCGGGTTCACCGGTCGTCGCCGCCAACACGCCGTGGCTGCGGTACATGAGTGTGGCCAATCGAGAAGGGTACGACCGTTTGCGTTCATTGACGGATGCGCAAAAGCGATTGTTTGCACGTCCCAAACGGCAATCGTACAAGGACTACCGTGAGCGCTTCTGGCAAGTGATGGTTGGGCGAGCTGAGGGTGAACCGCCTGAACCACCTGAAGAAGGCGCTGAGGAGGATGCCGAATCCCTGCATATGCAGATGACGGATGAACAAGTCGCCAGCGCATTTCGTGGGCAATTGATAATGGACGCGACGATGGCGGATTCGATCGCTCGCGCCCTGCGCGACGGCGCTGACAAGGTCGTACATCTTGTGGGGCAGTTTCACAGCGACTTTACCGGCGGCACCGTACAAGAGCTTCGACGTCGCAAGAGAGGCGTGAAAATTCTGACCGTGAGTATGCAGCGCGCCGACGCCGTGGCCTTGAGGGAAATTGATCGCGGTCGGGCCGATATTGTGATCTACACTGGCGAGCCGGATGAACCTGATGACGAAGAAGCCGAAGTCCCACCGGAGGACGCCGCGCCTACACCAACGACGCAACCCACCACGCAACCCACCACGCAACCCACCACACAACCCACCACGCAACCTACCACTCAACCCACCACGCAACCTACCACTCAACCCACCACGCGACCAACCACGCGACCAACCACGCGCCCAACTACACGCCCGACCACGAAGCCCGACGACGATTCGTTCTGACGCAACGCATCGGCATCCCGCAACGAGATGCGTGCTGAGGTTTACGACCCGACTGTGCTATTGATCGTTGCCGTCACAGTCGGCATGCCCCGTGGCGCGACGAAGTCGATCGTGGATCGCGGCCCACGGTCCGTGCGTTTCTGGGGGCTGTTCGATGATGATCCGCGACATGCCGCTCGCATCGGCTGTGCGGAGTGCATCATACAAACGTGCGGCGTATAACTCAGCAGATCGCGGCATGGGGACGGGGACATGCGGCGGCTTCACGCTTGCCGGTACGGTGCTAGGCGTTTTGTTGGGCTGGGGCTTGCAGCGATGGGGGAGAATTCATTTCCGCGTTTCAGAATGGTCTTTTGCCTATACGAAGCACGACATCACAGGGCACGATGTCGAGTGCGAATCACCGAATGGAGCAGAGGCTTGTTTCAGCTTCTACATCTCTGTGTTCAACTCCGCTGGCGTACCCAAGGCCCTACTGGATCCCGTCGTCGTGTTCAAGCAGGGCCGAAAGAAGCGCTGGACAGCCTGGTGCTGGGATGAAAATGAACCAGGGCGGGACCGAGTAAGGGCGATCAACCTGTCGCCGGGCCACTCAGTGAGCAGGAAACTATCGGGCCGCGTACCGGAAAAAGAGAGTGGGCAACTGGCGGGGTGGACAACGGCCGAATTCTCAGCCCGGACGGGTACAGGACGAAAATTCACCCGTAAGATAGCGCGGAGCTGATTCGTCAAACCGAGGATTGGGTGTGTCGATCGTACACTGCAATCTCCACAGTATTTGCGAGCCGTGGCAGGGCAGCAGCTCGGGCAGTTGCCGAACATCCCACAAAATCCAGCCCCACGGTCCACCGCACGCGCATAGCGCTTGAGCAACTTCGCCGTGCTCAAGTCGGCGGTGCGAGCTTGGCAAGGGCAAAATTAAAGACGTTGGCGGGTGCAGATTGCCTATCCAGGGCCATGTGTGGTATGCTGGCAGCAGCGGCGAGGCTTCACATCTCAGGAAGGAAGGTCGAAATGCGT
>JADFGE010000308.1 GCA_022567855.1 Planctomycetota bacterium
CATATATAACACACATGAGCACCTACGATCACCTTGGCACAATCCTCCAATGCCACCCACCGCTATATGCGTCCTTCACGCTCTCGACCCCAGCCGGTTTCTTGGCGCGGTTCAGCGTGATTTCGCTGATACCCTCTTGTCCCGCTCGCTCCTTGATTTCCTTGGGAGCCATCGGGCCGTCCGCCAACGTCGCTTGCAAGAATTCCACGGCCTCACGAAGTTGCGGCGCGGTAACGCGGTCAGCCTGTTCAGCAAGTATTTGGTTCGCGGTCATGTTGAGCGGTTCAGCATCCCACCTAAGCGACCCTGTGGCCCTGTCGAAGCCGAACGACAGGCCGGTGATATCGTAGGCGAGATTGTTCTTGGCGTTCGTCATCGACCGCCTGTGCGGATCGTTAGGATCTTCAGCGATCAGCCATGCCATTCGGCAGGCGTTGATCCACGCCGAGGAGTTCGCGGCTTTGTACTTCGCGTTCGTAGTCATTCTCTTATTCGTGTGCATCACCAGAATGACGGCCATGCCGAGCCGTTCGGCCATCTGCCAAAGGGCCAGGACACCCGGATGGTTGAGCCGGCCGTCGGCGGCGGCGAGAGAGTTGGCGACGCGGAGTTGCGTCGCCGGCAGGCCGATGCGGGTCGAACCCACCCTCTGCCCGCTTCGATACACGTCGAAACGATGGAGGCCCCGCTCGTCAACGATGTGATCGGCAAATACGTCGCAGGAGGGGTCCAAGCCAATGGTGACATTGCGGGGCCGGGGATGCAACTGTGTGATGACCTGCATCACGTTGGCGTCTTGTCCATGGGCCACCAATACACCGCCCTCCTCGATGCCTGCGGCAAACTCAGCAAAGGCCGAGACGATCTCCGCTTCATCCCGATAGTAATCCAGATGATCGGGTTCGATGTTGAGCATGCAGGCGATGTGAGGCCTGAGGCTCAAGAAACTGCGATCATATTCGCAGGCTTCGGCAATAAAGTAGTCAGGTGGACCCGCGCCGGGCGGGCGTACCAATTGATCGGTCGACGCGCCAATGACGAAATCCACATCCACCCGGGCCTGTTGTAGGACATAGGTCAACCAGGCGCTGGTGGTGCTTTTCCCATGGGTACCGCTGATGGCGATCCCTCGACATCGATTAAACACCTCCCCCAGCATCTGCGCGTATTTGTAGACCTTGCAGCCGCGGCGCTGGGCGTGGAGGAGTTCCGGATTGTCGGCATTGATGGCGGCAGAAACGACGACCCTGTCAAAACTAGGGTGAAGGTTGTCGGCGCTGTGGCCGAGGCAGACTTGGACCCCCTGCGCCTCCAAGAGAGCGGTATTGGTCCCAGATGTCTGATCGGACCCTCGGACCACCGCCCCGCCACGGGCTAAAACCAGGGCGAGCGCGCTCATGCCCATGCCTCCGATCCCTATCAGATGAAACCGCACGCCGTTCAGGGCCAGGCCGTGAGATCCTTCGCGAAGTGCTTCAACGGTGTGCTGGGATGGGACCCCGCTAGAAGGTGTTTTGACCGAGCTCCTGCTCATACTAGCCACTCCATTGTTTGGGTCTCTGTTGATCTATGACGAGCGAGTCTATCACAAACACATCCGAGGATAAAGGGAAAAGGATCGGCCGGCGGGGCTTCTTCAGCAATCAGTGATCGGTAATCGTCTTGGGGTGATTACCGATCACTTCCTCACTGATGACTGGTTCCGGCCTTGCGGATACCCGGGGAAACGATAGAAAAAATAGGTAGCAGGTGGGGAATAGCCGTCATGCTATGGGCTGGGCCACAGGGTCTCCTGCAACCAGGCGTCTGTCAGGATTTCCAAAGGTCTGAAACGAATCGAGAAGCCGGTCTCCCTGAAACTTGACCGCGCCCACCTCGATGATCTCGTCCCTGTCGGCGGAGAGTCCGGTGGTCTCCAGGTCGAGGGCGACCCACACGTCGTCCAGAGGCGATGTGTCTTTATCTATGAGGGTCATTGATGCTCAGATCGCGAGTGCAGATTTTCAGTGCTCTGTCCGGTTGTGTGCGGAGATTGGGAATGCGTAGGCCGTTGGAACCGAGTATAACTCCCCGCTGGGCTCTAATACCAATCCCCCTTATCAGCGCCGTATATTGTAGGGGCAACCCCCTGTGGTTGTCCGAGGTCAGGGCAGGCACCAGGGGGCCTGCCCCTACGAGACACGACCTTGTCTAGGGCGTGAGAACCGCTCGCAATTTACGACGTGTTCAAACAGAATTGGTATAAAGATAGGCCGTCGACCGCTGGTCGCGAGGTCAGTTGGCGATCAAACCGAACCACAGCGGCGCAACGCCGAAGTGCTTCCCAATCGCCGTCCATCCTGGCGGCCCCCGAGTCGACCGCGTAGGCCAGCGTCGCGAAGAGTCGCACCTTCGGGTGGTCCCGAGCCGAGGGCGCGTTCTCGTGGGTCTGCGTCATGGCGTCTCCGCCTGACCCCTGACAAAGGGGCGAAGCTCGCCGACGTGCAGGCCCTGGGCAGGGCGGCACGCGCCTGCCTTGAGCGCCTCGATCAGGTCGGCCTCCGACCTGACGTCGCCGTCGATGTCGGTCACGCAGTTGCCCAGTCCATGGGTCGAGTGAGCATCGCTTCCACCGGTGCTGGTCAACCCTAGATGATTGGCAACGTCCAGCGCGAAAAGGTTTTCGCGCTCCGTGTTGGAGCCGTTGGCTGCCTCGACCGCGTCGACAATCCGAAACAGCGGGTGCTGCGCGGCATCCGCCGGCGAGGTGGGAAGAGGGCCGGAGTTCCCGAACAGAAGGTTGGCGTTGTACGGCGGGCGGTTGAACAGGTTCCGAAAGGGATGGGCGGAGATCATGACTCCGCCGGCATCGTCAGCGACCTTCCTGAGCTCGGCGGCCTTGTTGATTCCGGCGACGTACCGGTGCAATCCGAGAACCAGGATGTGGCCCATGTCCGTGTCGACCTCAAGTCCTCTGAAGACTCTTAGTCCGGCGTCCGCGAACTCACGCTCGAGCTCCTGGAGCTCCCAGCCTCCGCTGTGCTCGGTGAGGCACACGCCGTCGAGGCCGATGGCTCGGGCCGACTTTATCAACTCTTGTGGTGTGAGGCTGCTGTCGCTACTCCCCCTGACAGTATGAACGTGCAGATCAAATAGCGCCAACAAGGCCCCCTTGAAGCGAGATCACTCGTGAGATTCTAGTGGCTCGCGGTCTGGCCGGTCAACGTTTCGGCTCCTCTGCCGCTCTTTCTTTGGCCGCAACCCCAAAATCACGCGGCAAAGAAAGGGAGGAGCCAGCCAAAGACGCCCGCAAACCCGAGGCCGATCGCCACAACGCCCGCCGATTGACGCCGGAGCAGGACCAGGAACGGCGCCGCCATCGCCACCGCGACGACGAGCACCCCCAGCGTGAAGGCCTGGTTCGGACTTCCGATGCCTCCGCCCGGAAGCTGCTCCACGCTGATGGTATACAGGACCGACATCACGGCCCCGATAGCCCCCCACGTCGGGTAGCCGAGAACGACCGTCCCCAGCGCAAGGCTGCTGGGCGAGACCTTCGCGAAGATGGGCACGAGCGCCGGCGGTGTATTCCGGACCGCGGCAAAAAGCATCAGGACCGCGGCCGTCACGAACACCGATGCCATCAGGAAGCCGGCGGCAGTGCCCAGAATTAGCGTGCCCACACGCCACCTTCCGACGCTGGGTCCCAGGCGGAGACGAGGTGTGCGTCCCAGCCGTGGCTGTGTTTGAGCATGAGTAGGATCATGGTGCCAAGCTCCTTGCGTGCTACCGGCGCGAAGAGGGAGGGCCCGCTGCCCGCCAGGTGAACCCCGCCGGC
>JADFGE010000309.1 GCA_022567855.1 Planctomycetota bacterium
GGGCTGTCGAGCGGCCGGTGCCGTGGGCGAACTGATCGGCGGACGGCTGGTAGGGTCCCCTGTGCGGACCATCATCCTTCTTCCAGCCCCAGTTCCCGGCGGCCGATTCGCCGGACCGCGGCCGCGATTCGACCGGCTTCTTCGGCCTTTGCCGAATCGGTGGAGAACCCCGGGTACCGCACCTGCACGGAGAGGCGCGACAGGGCGTCCAAATCGGCGCGCATCGCACTCAGCTCGTTGATGGCCGGGTCTATCAGATCGAGCAGACGGGTCAAGTCGTGGACTTTGGGAAAGGCGATCACCCGCTCGGCGAGCACCGCCTTGAGGCACTTTTCGGCCGCCCGCTGGGCGTGGAAGCATACGGTGTCGTGCGCCGACGGGTTCATCCCCCTATCGCGGCCATGACCCGGTAGTCCTCTTCGGCCTTGTCAACCCACTCACTGCTGCTGGGCTTCATAGAGCACCCGACCCTTTTCTGTGATTTCGATGAGGAACCAGTCGTGCTGCTCGATCCGCCGTTGCAGCACATCCGGGTCGCGCACGATCAGGTCCAGGGCGAAGCCGTAATGGGGCAACGCGCGCGAGATTTCCATGGCCTTCCCCAGCGGATCGCCGCCATCCGCGATCACCACCAGCAGGTCAACATCCGAATGTTCATCCGGCTCGCCGTCAGCGTACGAGCCGAACAGGATGATCCGCTTGGGCTTGAAGCGGCGGGCTATCTCGTGTGCGTACGCCTGAATGTCGGCAAGGGCAACCATGCTGTTATCTTATCGCGGGATCAACTCGCCTGCGTCCGAATCTTCATTCACCGCCGGCGTGTTGCTCCGATTGAATCTTCGGCGCGGGCCTCGGATTTTCAATGTGCCGCTCGAAGAACTCGATGATGCGATTGAGCCGGTCCATGCGCTGCGTCGGGTCGCCGGTGCGTGAAAGATCGTGCCCGGCGTTGGGGTATCGGATGTACTCCACGGGGCGATTCAGCGCCTTCAGCGACCGATACAACATCTCCGATTGCGATACGCCGGTGCGCAGATCGTTGCTGGCGTGCATGATCAACAACGGCGTTCGAATGCGATCGACATAGGTGATCGGACTGTTGCGCTCGATGATTCGTCGAACGCGATCGTCGAACGGGTAGCCGCCCATGGTCCACTGCACGAGCCGCCAGGCATTGCCTTCGCCGAAGAACGTCTCCAGGTCGTAGACGCCGCGCTGCGCGACCGCGGCCTGGAAGCGATGATCGTTGCCGACGATCCACGCGGTGAGATAGCCGGCATAACTCCCGCCCGTGACGACGAGTCGCTTTTGGTCGATCCATTCGTGAAGGCGCAGCGCCTCGTCGACGACGGCCAAGACGTCGCCCGCCGGCCCTTCCCCCCAATTCTGGAAGTTACCGCGCTGAAACTCGTACCCATATCCGCCGGAGCCGCGTGGGTTGGCGTACACCACGCCGTACCCCCAACTGCACAGCAACTGGAACTCGTGCCACATGGTTGACTCGCCCGGACCCCACATTGCCGCCGGCCCGCCGTGGATTTCCAACACGAGCGGATACGTCTTGGTCTCGTCGCGATTCGTCGGCTCCATGAGCCAATACTGCACGCGCGTTCCGTCCGGCCGGGAGATCCAACCTTCCTGCGGCATGGAAAGGCGTTTCTCGGCCACCCAGGGGTTGAGGTCGTAAGCCAGTCGATCTCCTGAGCCGTCGCGCACCATCAGTCGGCACGGGTTGACCGGACTCGTCACGGCGTACACGATCGACCCGCCTCCCGCGTCGAATGTCTGCACGCCGATTGGAATGTCGTTGATTTGATCGACCAGGGGCACCGGCTCCAGCAGCCCGAAACTGATCGTCATCAATGGAAACGAACCGCGCTGCGCCGCGGTGAAGAGCAGGTCGCCGTTGGGACGCCAGCGAAAAGCCCCGACCGACGCGTCAAATGTCGATTCATCGGTCATCCAAGTCGGCTCGGCCGAGCTGTTGGCAGTTACAGCGACCAGACCCAACTGTCGTTGCCGATAGGTCGGCTCATCCGTCCGTTGCCCGGAGAATGCCAGAAGCGATCCATCCCGACTCGGCTTGGGAGCGCTCAGCGACCACCCGTCAACGGAGAGGAAGAGCCGATCGTCGCTCCCGTCGACATTCATCCGCCAAAGTTGCGTCGCCCGCAGTCGATCCGGGTGTTGGTCGACGGCCTTGTTCGATGCATAGATGATGCCTTGGCCATCAGGCATGAACGCCGCTGAATCGTGATCGAAGAATCCGTTCGTGATTTGTGTGGCTCGCCTTTGCGGATCGTCGGGGTCAACCACGAACAGATGATCGAAGCCCGCCAATCCCCGCAACTGCCGCTCACCCTGGAAGTTCAGACGACTGATCGCGTCCGGGTTCAATTCCCTTGCGTTCGCCGCCAGCCACGCTCGGATCTCCAGCCTCGTCCCGTCCGGCTTGGGCGTGACATCATCGTTCGGCTCGGCGTCTTTCCACTGACGCTGGGGCCGTTCCATTGGGTATGGCGGCGTCCCGTCGATCTCGTCGATTGGAATCTGAGACGACACGAGAATCAAGGCCCCGTCGGGTGACCATCTCGGAAAGCCGGCGCCGTGCTCAAGGTTCGTCACCTGTCGCGCTTCGCCGCCGTCCACCGGGATGATCCAGCACTGCGGTCCATCGTCCTGGTCCTCATCACCGCGAACGAATGCGATCCAACGACCGTCCGGCGACAAACTCGGCGACCCGTCCCGACGATCGCCAAACGTCAGTTGTCGAGGTTCCGCGTCAGGTTTGAACAGATCAAGCAGGAACAGATGTGAGCGGTACGCGTAGGTTGGCTGCGCCTCAGCGTCCTCATCTGCGGCCGCCGACTCAACCGCAATGGACCGAACCGCAAACACCGCCTTCGTACCGTCCGGGGCGACATCGATCGAGCTCACGGTCCGGATACGCAACAGGTCGCTGGTGACGATCGGTTCTTCGCCCGCCGCCGTAAACGACGTGACGCAAGCCGCGGTAACGATCGCAGTCAGATATGGCAGTACTCGCATACCCCAATCATACCGCATCGCGCGCGATCTCGGCACGCCGAATCCAGATGAATCCGTAACCCGCCCTGGACGCCCAGATCGCGCACCGGCCCATTGGCGCGGGCACGTCATCGCGGCATGAAAGAGTTGGGCGCTACCCCTCAAGCTCGTCGAGCGCGGCCGCAAACTGATCCTTCGGCGTAAGCCCGACGAACTTCTTTTTCACCTCGCCGTCCTGGAACAGGATGATCGTGGGAATCGCGCTGATGCCGTACTTGATCGACACATCGCGATTCGAGTCAGTGTCAAGCTTGCCGATTTTGACCTTGCCCTTGTACTCGTCGGCCAGTTCCTCCATGGTCGGCGTCAGCATTCTGCACGGCTGGCACCACTCGGCCCAGAAATCCACGAGCACGGGAATGTCGGACTTGATTACCTCCGCATCAAAGTTGCCATCGGTGAACTCTTGGATGTCGTTGCTTGCCATGCTCGATATCTCCGCTTCGCTTCCCCCCGCGCTGCTCTCCCGAATGGGCGTAGCGAGGCATCGTAACAACCTCAGCCGCGACTTCAATCAGTGTGGGTAGCTGGGCGAATTGCCGCGGCCACCGCCAGCGCCTCGCGATGTGCCGCCACATCATGCACTCGAAACAATCGAACCCCGCAAAGCCAGTGAGCCACGCTCACCGCCGTCGAACCAATCACTCGCTCCGACGGCGTGGATACGGTCGTTGCAGCGCCAATGAAGCTCTTTCGGCTCGCGGCGCTGAGGACCGGGA
>JADFGE010000310.1 GCA_022567855.1 Planctomycetota bacterium
AACGTGCGACCGGCTTTGACGTCAATGAGCATGGAGCGGAACGCAAGCTCATTGCCTACTGCTCCAATCAAGCGCATTCATCGGTCGAGAAGGCGGTGAAGATCGCAGGACTCGGGCGCGCCAATCTGCGATTGATCGAGGTTGACGAATCGTTTGCAATGCGGCCCCAGGCGCTCGCCGACGCGATCGCACGAGACAAAGCTGCGGGCTTGACGCCCTGCTTCGTTTGCGCAACCGTCGGCACCACATCATCCACCGGGCTCGATCCGGTGCGCGCGATCGGCGAGATTTGCCGCACCCTAATTCCCGGGGCTTGGTTGCATGTCGATGCGGCGATGAGCGGAACGGCGGCGCTGTGCCCGGAGTTTCGCTACATCCATGATGGGATGGAGCTGGCGGATAGCTACTGCTTCAATCCGCACAAGTGGATGTTCACCAACTTCGATTGCGATTGTTTTTATGTTGCTGATCGCGCAGCGTTGATCAATGCCTTGAGCATCTTGCCCGAATATCTGAAGAATAAGGCCACGGAATCTGGGGCGGTGTTTGACTATCGAGATTGGCATATTCCGTTGGGTCGGCGATTTCGGGCGCTCAAGTTGTGGTTCGTTATTCGACATTACGGCATCGAGGGCTTGCAATATCACATCCGCGAGCACGTCAAGCTGGCGCAGGAGTTCGCGTCGTGGGTTGATGCGGATGAACGATTCGAGCTTGTGGTTCAGCCACCGTTGACGCTGGTTTGTTTTCGCCTTTCTCAAGGGCGCGACGAGTTGAATCAGCAGTTACTCGATGATCTGAACAGCTCCGGCAAGTTATTCCTTACCCATACCAAGCTGGACGACAAGCTGACGTTGCGTTTCTCGATCGGCGCAACGTACACCGAGCGCCGGCACGTCGAGCAAGCGTGGAAGTTGATTCAACAGACGGCGAGCGCTTTGGCCTAGATCGATCTGCTAGGAACCCGGTCTGCGCACGCGCACGATCAGCCAGTCCTCGAATTCGACCGCGCTTCCGGTATCGCTGAGTTGAGCGGGGATGGAGAAGGCGATCGCGTCGCCGAGTTTCACGGTCGTAGCGGCGGAGACGGTTCGCATGCTGCGCTTGGTCTGGTCGATCGAGCCGTTGCCGGAGGGTGTCCCCAGCGCCACGTCGCGGGACGAGATTTCGGTGCTGGGCACCCAAGCCATCTGGACATCGATTGTCACTTGATCAGACTCCGGCGAAAGCAGCGGTAGAACGATGAGTTCGATTCCGGCGGTGGACGTGGCGGTTCGCGGCGCGAAGGCGTTCACGCCTTCCCCGACGGTTGCGGTCATACCCGAAAGGACGTCGCGCTGAGTGAGGGCGCTGAACCAGAGTCGAGAGCCGTTGAATCCACTGGCGATGCCGCGGAAGAGCACGCCTTCGGATTGGGGCGACCACGCCAGCTCAGCCGCTTGCTCGGCGGTGAGGCGAGGGAAGCGCTTACCGATCTTCAGGCGCAACTCAGCAGCCCGATCGGTACGCAAGCGAACTACGGCAACGTCGGCATCCAGTGTTTGCGGTTGACTGGATCGCAGCAGTTGAAAAAGCTCCGCGATCTTCTGATGGCCGCGGAGCGTGTGTCGGATGAGCAATGTACTTTCGAACGCCTGGATTGATCCGGTCTCACCGCCGTAGTCAACCCATGTATCCGGCTCGACGCTCATCATAAGCAAATCGATGATCTGTTGGATCCGCTCCATCTCGCTACGGTCATCGAAATCATCGCTAGGATCACCAAAGATTGATCCACCGCCTCCAGATCCTTCTCCGCCTCCTCCACTAGCTTCACGTCGGAGCTCGCCGCCGATGAATTCGCGGCCGGTCAATTCCAGACCCAAGACCGGCGTGTTGGCGAAGCGCCTGATCGCGTACCCACTCTCGATCAGATCGGTCACGTCGTACGTGCGAAGCACAGTCGGCTCGCGCGTGAGATCGCTCGACGTGATGCGCAGGATCCCATCGCTGACGATGAAGTTCAGCGAGACATCAGGATCACCGACCTCGCGTAGCACGATATCCAGCAGCGTCGCTAATGGTATTTGTTTCAGCTTGACTTCAATGCGCTGGTCACGGCGAACGCCGATCTCGGCCAGCTGCGACCACGAGACGTGGATGTTCAAATCGAATCGCTCACGCAGATCGTCGATCACACGCTCAAAATCAATGCGATCGTAATCTGCATCGATCAGCGTTTCCTGAAGCATTCGCATCAACGCTTCATCTTGATCAACGATCGCGGCGCTCGGCGGATCGGCGTCCTGTGAGCAGACCGTTGATCCGAGCAGCAAAGCAACAGCACCAACTACAGCGCGCAAGTACATCGCAGTCATGATTGACCTCCCAATCGACGGGCGTGACTCGGAGAGACTCGTATGTATGTATAAGGCCGCGGGCGCTGTGTCCGAGAAACATCTACGCGACCCGGCATTGGCGGGTTGCACCTACGAGCCACATCATCTGAAATTCACGGTATGTACAAATGACGGCGATTGTCGCATCCCCCGCACGATGCGGTATCCTGATGCCAGGCCGTGAAGGCGGCCAAAGGTAGGCTCATGCGACAACCAAGCTCAGGCGGGGGTTGGCCGGCGATTTTTTATGCGATCCGCAAGGCCCGGCAGGGCGGCGGGCTATGGCGCATGTACAAAGCGCTGCGCTCACGGAATGCGTGCAAGACGTGTGCGTTGGGAATGGGCGGGCAAAAAGGCGGGATGGTCAATGAGAAGGGCCGCTTTCCCGAAGTCTGCAAGAAGTCCATTCAGGCCATGGCTGCGGACATGCAGGGGGGGCTCCATCCGAACTTCGTCGACGACTTTGATCTGGAAAAACTGCGCGGTTTTTCATCACGAGAATTGGAAGCGGCTGGTCGATTGACGGAACCGCTTTACGCGGGCCCGCTCGATCGCAATTACCGCAAAATCAGTTGGGACGAGGCGCTTCGGCGCATCACCGACAAGCTCAACCAGACCGACCCGGCTGAGAGCTTTTTCTACTTCTCAGGGCGTTCATCCAACGAAGCCGGCTTCCTGCTGCAATTGTTTGCGCGGCTCTACGGCACCAACAACGTCAATAACTGCTCGTATTACTGTCATCAAGCGTCGGGCGTAGGACTTGCGAGCGTCACCGGCTCGGGCACAGCGACGGTCGTCCTTCAAGACATCGATCAATGTGATCTGCTGTTTCTCATCGGCGCGAATCCAGCATCGAATCATCCACGGTTGATGCGCAACATCATCGAGCTACGGCGTCGAGGCGGGAAAGTGATCGTCATCAACCCGCTGCGCGAACTTGGGCTCGTGCGCTTCAAGGTGCCCTCGGACGTTCGCAGTTTGTTGTTTGGTTCGAAGATCGCAGACGTATACGTACAGCCACACATTGGCGGGGATATCGCGTTTCTGGTCGGCGTGGCGAAGGCGGTCATCGAGCAAAGCGCCGTCGATGACGACTTCGTCGCGAACTACACGGACGGTTGGGATGCCTACAAACAGCACGTCGAATCGTTGTCGTGGGAAACGATCCTCGACCGATCCGGTATCGATCGGGTCATGATCGACGAGGTGGCCGAGCTTTACGCTGCATCGAAGCGCACGATCTTCTGCTGGGCGATGGGGATCACCCATCACGCCCATGGCGTCGAGAACGTGCAGATGATTGCGAACCTGGCGATGACGCGCGGGATGCTCGGCCGGCCCGGCTGTGGACTGCTTCCGCTGCGCG
This sequence comes from Planctomycetota bacterium, assembly GCA_022567855.1. Taxonomy (GTDB): domain Bacteria; phylum Planctomycetota; class Phycisphaerae; order Phycisphaerales; family SM1A02; genus JADFNO01. The sequence goes on from JADFGE010000310.1 coordinate 3,745, forward strand.
GCCACTCCAACGTCCAGGGGATGGGCTCAATGGGCGTCACGCCGAAGCTCAAGGAGG
>JADFGE010000311.1 GCA_022567855.1 Planctomycetota bacterium
TCAGGTCGCGTAGCAATGCCTTGACCTTCGGCTTGTGGCCGATGAAGTTGTCATCAACGATGAAGATCGACTCCTTCCAACCCGCATCGATGAGCGCGTCCAGCTCGCCGATCACCTGTTGTGGTGTCTTGACGCGCGGCGTCCGACCGTACATGACAACAATGTCGCAGAACTCGCAATCGAACGGGCAGCCGCGAGAGAACTGCACGGATGCCATGGCGTAGTCTCTGAGCCGGATCAGATCCCAGCGAGGAATCGGCGTTTGCGTGAGGTCGGGTCTGCGAGGCGACTGGTAGCGCTCGAGCACGGTGCCGCGCACCATGTCCGCCACGAGGTGCGGCATGATCTCCTCCGCCTCGCCGAGTACGAAATGCTCAATCTCCGGAAACTGCTCGTGGCCGGTCGTGAATAGCGGCCCTCCCGCGATCACCGGCTTGTTCTTCGCCGCGCAGCGCGCCGCCACGGTTCGACAGGAGTTTGTATGGACGATCATGCCTGAGAGAAACACCCAGTCCGCCCACTCGATGTCGGCGTCCTCAAGACAGGACACATCCAGGTCAACGAGCTTCAGCCGCCAGTCGGCCGGTAGCATCGCTGCCACCGTAAGCAGCCCCAGCGGAGGAAACGCAGACTTGCGTGAAACGAACCGCAGCACATGCCGAAAGCCCCAGAACGTCGCCGGCGTGGCAGGGGAAATGAGGAGGATGTTCATAGGCTCACCCGGCCGTGAAGGTGTTTGAGGACGGCGCGTGACAGCGCCAGGATATGTTCGACCGGACTTGGAGTCCAGGATTCGGGAAATCGGGTTTGCGCGCCGTTGGACTATTTTCAGGCTACGCGTTGACTGCCTGGACACATTGGTCCGAGACCAGCTTCCCTTTTCGCCTCTGCGAAGCGCTCGTGCTGGGCAATTGGCCATATGGGCGCCCCGACGCAGCCGATCCGAATGCTGGATCTTCGAGCATCAGCAGGAAGATTCGAGCCTGTCCTTTACTTCGAGCCCTCCGCCGACCAGCGATTGCACGAGGACGCCGCGCCGTTGCCGCCGGTCATCGCCTTGTTGGCGGCGACGATCCGACCCAAGTCCGCCGCGGTCAGCGAAGCGGGATGACCCTGCCAGCGCACGATCCAATCGCTGCTCATGACGATCGCGTGAGGGATGGCGGTGCTGTTCACCTTCTTCTTCATCGTCGCGCTCGGATCAAGTGCAAGGTAGTAACGGAATGTGTCGAGGTTGATCCGCTTCCTTGAGGCGAGCCTGTCCATACCTTGCCGGAACTTGCTGGGGGTTTCGCTGCTGATGCCGACGATCACGACATCATCACGGAACTTCTCAGCAAGGTCGTTGGTGTGAGGGATCGACGCGATGCACGGTCCGCACCATGTCGCCCAGAAATCAACGACCACGACCTTGCCTTGAGCGTTCGGCGTGCCGTTGAGCCATTGCGACACATACATCTCCGGCGCCCGCTTCCCACGAATATCGGTCGCATTCGAGACCTTCGTCGTAAAGAACGGAAACTCGGCAGAGGCGGTCGGCTCATCAGCAGGCTTGGGAATGGGCGCCGCCTTCTCGACCAACGGCTCAGCGATCAAGTCGGCCACGGCAAGACGAACGCCGCGCTGATTCAATCCCACATACCGCACCGTGCCGTTGCGATCGATGATGACATTGACCGGCCGCTTGTAGGCGCCGAGCGAGTCGCAGAACGTCCCGCTGGGGTCAATCGCGACCGGTACGTCCAACGGTCGGCGGTCAAGGTACGTCGAGGCAGTGTCCGCGCCTTGCGGCGTGTGCAGTGCAATGATCGCAACCTGATCTCGATCAGCCTCGTCGATGAGGTGACGGACCCGCCTGGCCCAGTTGCGGCCGGCGGGCGTTTTGCTCGTCCAGGTTTGAATCACAACGACCTTGCCGCGCAAGTCCTCCCAGCACAGCGGATCGTCGGCTATCCACAACAGGTCATCGGCAAATGGAGGCGGTGCGTAGCCGATCAGCTCGTTCAAACATCCCCGATCGACGCTGTCCAGCCGATCAAGCCAACGCGGATCGACATCGTCGCCACCCATCCCGCTCGCTGGCGTAGGCCCCGTAGCGTGTCCGATCGGTGCGATCATCACTGCGATCACAAGCATCGCCGGCACCATCAAGTCCGCTCGCCTCTTCATCGCCGACTCCCTTCGTGTTCCCAGCGAGTCGATCCACCGAGGATCGCACGCCGACGCACTGTATCGTAGAGTGATCGGACGCCTGAAGCACGATCTTTTGACCGAACGGTCAAGTCATCCCGTCAGATCGTGCCTACGATCCGCCTTTGCCCGGTCCCGTGACGATGTCCAAGCGCTCAACCCCAATCGACTTACCCGACGGCCGTCTGCACGCACTGCGCGAGGTGTGGTTCATTGCCTGGCCGACCGTGCTGACGATGACCAGCTACACGCTCATGCAGTTCATGGACGGGCTGATGGTCGCCCAAGTCAATCCGTTGGCGGTGGCGGCGCAAGGCAACGGCGGAATCTGGTCGTTCGCGCCGATCGCCTTCGCGTTTGGTTTCCTCACGGTCGTCAATACCTACGTCAGTCAGAATCTCGGCGCGAAGACGCCGGAGAACGGCCCGAAGTACGCCTGGGCTTCGTTTTGGTTCAGCCTTGTGATCTGGCTTGTCGTGTTGCTGCCGTTTGGGTTATGCCTGCCCTGGCTGTTTGGGCATATGCACGATCCGGCCACGATCGAGAACTACGAGGAACTGATTCGGCTGGAGACCGGCTACGCGCAGATCCTCATCCTCGGGGCCGTCATCTTGATGGCGGGCAAGGGGCTGCATCACTATTTCTTCGGCCTGCATCGACCGAAGGTGGTGACGGTCTCCGCGCTGGTCGGCAACGCGGTGAACATCATCGCCAACTATGTGCTGATCTTCGGCGAAGCGGGTATCCCAGCGTGGGGTCTCCCAGGTGTGCCCGGCGTACCGGCGCTCGGCCTGTTCGGGGCCGCGATCGGCACCGTGATCGGAACGCTGGTCGAGGTCGCCATTCCCGCCGCGATCTTCCTCGGCCCGAAGATGAACGCTGAGCTTCACTCGCGCAGCGCCTGGCGACCAGCCTGGAAGCCGATCAAGGATATCGTGAAGATTGGTTGGCCGGCCGCGCTTCAGTTCGGCAACGAGATCGTCTGCTGGTCGCTGTTCATGACGGTCCTTGTAGGCAAATTTGGCGCTGATCACATGACCGCGGGCTGGGCCACGCTGAAGTTCATGCACCTGAGTTTCATGCCCGCGGTAGGTTTCTCGGTGGCCGTGACATCGCTGGTCGGCAAGTACATCGGGGCCGGGCAGCCGGAAGTAGCCGCAGCCCGCGCGCGACTCGGCGTGGGAATGGCGATGGTCTACATGACCGGATGCGCCGTCATCTTCTACGTCTTCCGTCACGAGCTGATTGGTTGGTTCGTCGGCGGGAGCGACGTGACCGCCGAGCAAGCCCAGCGCATCGTCACGATCGGCGCCAAGCTGATGATCTGCGCGGCGATCTTCCAGACGGTCGATGCGTTCGGGATCGTCTACACCGGCGGTCTGCGCGGGGCCGGCGACACCGTCTGGCCGGGCATCGTGACCGTTATCTATAGCTGGACGTTTATCGTGGCCGGCGGGTGGGCGATGACGGTCCTGTGGCCGCAGTTGGAATCCGTTGGGCCGTGGATCGGGGCTTCGGTGTACATCATTATCTACGGCATCACGATGTCCTGGCGATTCGAGTCCGGGCGGTGGCGGTC
>JADFGE010000312.1 GCA_022567855.1 Planctomycetota bacterium
CGCCTCGACTGGAATCTCGTAGTATAGGTCGTCGTCGATGCGATGGACGTAGAAGAGCCCGATGTCGGTTACGGCTTCCTCGGTTATCACTTCGTCGTACGGCTTGATGGCGTCTTTCTTCTTGTCCTTGTCGTCAGACGTGTCCGATTGCCGGTCCCCCCGTCCGGCCCAGCCGCCCGGCCGTCGCTGAGCGGACGCGATCGAACTGAACCCAACGGCCAACGTGAGCGAGGCAATCACGGACAACCGAACGGCAGACGATGTGGGTTTTAACAACATTGTGCTTCAATCTCCTTGATAGGACCGGCTACCAGACTACCGGCAAGGGCCCTCGTGAGCAAGGGTTTTGGGGCGTAAACGGCGTAGGGGCGCTCAGAACCCACGGATTCCCGATCCCGATGGAATCGGGACCCCGATAGAATCGGGACGCAGAGCCGCAGGTGGAATCGGGACAGGGTCCGTCCCTGGGCTTTGGGGGAGGAGGGTGAGTGAGTCTGCTTATGAGATGGTGACGGCGATCGATTTGTACGGCCGGTCGCTTGTCCAGGTATGGGGTTGCGTCATATGCTCGACGTGCGTTTGCCGGGGCCGTGTCCGACGGGTGTTCAATGGCGGCGGCCCCTGCTACGTTACTGGTCCAAGAGCAGCTGCGATGTCACTGGAATCTTTGCCCGAACATCTTCGTGTGCCCCACTTGCGGCCGTTGCAACCGATGCCGATGCGCAAAGACGGCAAGCCGTACATCGCGCTGCGCGACCCGGCGATGTTGTCCAAGCAGACGATGATCGTGCCGGCCCAGGCCCTGGCGGTGCTCCAGCAGTTCCAGGGTCAGCGGACCATCGACGAGATCGCGCAACAACTCAACGGCGATGTCGATCAGCTGATCGAGCTGGCCAAGCAACTGGACAAGCTCGGGCTGCTCTGGGGGCCAACATTCGAGCAACTCGAAGCGGAGCTGAAGGAGAAGCTCGAAACGAAGGGCGCGTTCCCGGCCACCGCATCGCGCGCGATGGGCAAGGATGAGGCTGAGTGCCGGAAGGCGATTGAGGGCTACCTGGACCAGACCGACGATCCGGAGCTGGCGGCGCCGGCCACGGCCATTGTGGCGCCGCACCTGGATTACGAACGGGGCTGGCCGAACTACGCGGGGGCGTACTACGGTTTCAAGGACCTGGACCCGCCGGACCGTGTTGTAATTCTGGGAACGAATCACTTCGGGTTGGGAGACGGCGTGGTGATGTCGGAGTACGGGTTCGACTCGCCGATGGGTCACAATCCCGCGGACTCGATCGTGATCGGCATGTTGCTGGAGCAGTTTGGTCGGCCCCTGATTGTCGATCAGCTCGACCACCTTGCCGAGCACTCGATTCAACTGCAACTGCCGTGGGTGCAGTATTTCTTTGGCGAAGTGCCGATCGTGGCCGCCCTGATTCCCGATCCGATGACGCCGATGATTCAGGACGATGATCAGCGGGTCCGAACGGAGGACTTCGTCACGGCGTTGGGGGACGTTTTACAGGAGGTGGGCGGGACCACGCGGTTCATCGCCTCGAGCGATCTGAGTCACGTCGGGCCGCAGTTCGGCGAGCCGCTGGCCGTCGATGAGCAGCGCCGGTTTGACGTTGAGCGACACGATCGCGAGATGCTGGTGAAGTTTCTCAGCGGCGATCCCGAGGAGTTTCTCGGGGCCATGCGCTGGAACAAGAACCCCACGCGCTGGTGCAGCATCGGGAACATGGCTGCGGTGCTGGCCCTCAGCGAGACGGACCGGGTCGAGCTGATCGATTACCGTCAGGCGTACGACGAGCGGGGCTTTGCGATGGTCAGCAGCGCTGCGGTCGCCTTGATGTAATTGGGATTGGTTCGTCATGATCGCGGTGGTTCAGCGAGTTGACGAGGCGAGCGTGAGCGTCGAGACACCGGCGTACGAGGCCCGGATCGGGCGCGGGCTGTGTGTGCTGCTGGCGGTCGAGCGGGGCGACGGCGAGGCCCAGGCCGAATGGATCGCCGGGAAGATCGCTCGGCTGCGCATTTTTCCCGACGAACAGGACAAGATGAACCGGTCGGTGCGAGATATCGCCGGGGCGGTGTTGCTGGTGAGTCAATTCACGTTGGCGGGGAACTGCGCCAAGGGGAACCGCCCGAGCTTCGCCGGCGCGGCCGAACCTCGTATTGGAGAAGCCTTATATGAATCGGTGGCTCAACAGCTGCGCACCAAGCACGAGCTGTCTGTCGAGACCGGCGTGTTCGGCGCGAAAATGAAGCTCAGCGTCGTCAACAACGGGCCCGTGACGTTGATCGTTCAACAAGGTCGAAAGGACTGACAGCGGGGATTTCCACTGATTCGTACGCGGAGGTTGGCCGGCGCCGACCTCGATCCAGCCACGCAAAAAAATAAAGAGCCCGTCACTGCCGAAGCAGGACGAGCTCCTTGTGGGGGGGCTTGTGAAATCCTGGTGGATTTAGACCGCCGCCTCATACCACCCGGTATGAGCCATTCCGCAGGGCACGCCGCGCTGGTTCCGCGCGATCTCAACAATAACCGGTCACTTGGACGCCGGTTGCAGATACGCCATCACCTGCTGCATGTCCGACCAGACCTTGCCGCGGGTATCGGGCGTGTAGTTTCGTAGCAAGTAGGCAGGATGGAAGGTGGGCATAACGGGGACGGCCACTTCGGCGTCCGTGAATGTGGCCCATTGGCCCCGGAGCCGGGTGATCCCCACGTTCGTCCCTAGCAGCCACTTCACCGCCGGTCCGCCCAAGCCGACGATGACCTTCGGCTGAATGATCCGAATCTGCTCCGCCAGGAACGCGGCGCATTGCTCGACCTCGGTCGGCAGCGGCGTGCGATTGCCCATCGGCCGGCTCTTGAGCACGTTGGCGATGTACACGTCGGGCCGGGCCAGACCCATGGCCTGGATGATCTCGTCGAGCTTTCGCCCGGCGCGACCGACGAAGGGCCGGCCGGTGCGGTCCTCTTGTTCGCCCGGTGCTTCGCCGATGAACATCAGCTCGGCATCGGGCGCGCCCTCACCGAACACGGTCTGCGTGTGGGCGGTCGCCGTGGTGCAGTGCGAGCAGGTTTCGTCGTGACGCGCGCGCAGCGCTTCAAGCGCGTCAGCCTTTTCTTGCGGCGTACGTTGTGGCGCGGATTGGGCAGGCGCTACCGCTTGAAACAGCGAAGCCGGTTTCAGCACACGTTTTTTGTCGGCTATTGCAACGGCGCGTTGGGGTACTTCCCGACGATTCAAGCCGCCACCGAAGGTGGATACGGCGCCGCCTCCGCGACCCGCGTGGAGGTTGGGGCAGGGGAGCGCCTAGTGAACCGCGCGTTGATCAATCTCTACTATCAGGCAGACAAGATCAACCCTTAGCAATTGGAAGCGGTCCTGCACCGGCGCGTTCCGCTAGCGATTTCAAGTAGCCGGCTAGTTTCGGTTCGCCGAATTTCAGTGCGGTTTCGTAGGGTGTCCGTCCCCACGTGTTTCTGGCCTTCGTATTGGCGCCGTATTTCACGAGTAGTCTCGCAATTTCCACATGCGCCGTTTCCGCGGTGACGTGGAGGGGAGAGGGGGCATCGAAGGGGCAGCGTCACCAGGCTTCGACTTCGGTGGGTTCGTCGGGCTCGAACTGTACGTGGCAATCGTTGCAATTCTGAATCAGTTTTTCATAGCGGCTTCGGATGAGGTCGATGTCCCGCTCCTTCACCGCTTCGCCGATAGAAACGGCATAGTCTCGCATTTGGGTAGCC
>JADFGE010000313.1 GCA_022567855.1 Planctomycetota bacterium
GAGGAGAATGGGGTATTCCTGTGAGGTATCTGTCGGGGCATAGACCGAGGTAAACAGCTTCACCCCATCGCGCATCGGGACTTGGAACTCGTGCTTTGTATAGTGGTCTTTGACGTATTGTGCAGGATCATTCGCCTTAGCGACCCCGGTTGACGCCGGGGTGGTGGGAGCCGGCTTCGCGAGAGTTTGCGTGGCCTCACCCGTTGCCGTAAAGGCCGTTGTGGGGCTGGTACAGCCGCTTATCGGGGCGACGACGGCCATTGCAGTGGATAGAACGTAAGGCAAACAGCGGTGCGTGAGGGTGCTCAGCATGACGTTGGACTTCTCCTGGAAACTAGCAGCCTGGATGGGCTTAGGACGATTTGCAAATGAGATTCGTTGATCGTCGAGGCCGGTGTCGGGTACTTTTTTCCGAGCCGGATTCTACCAGTGCGCTGCCTACTGCGGAAACGGGACCCGGTAAATCCAGATTTTGGGTGGGATTTTGCGGCGAGGGGACTGACATTTCGGTGTAACCACGGTATGCTGCCGACTTGCGATCCCGGCAACGGCGGATGGGCCCACAATAGCAGGTGGGGCGACAGCAAGAGACCGCCGGATAGTTCAGCCTTGGTCAACGGACCGGAAGTTAAGGATTCGTCCCATGAACGTACGAATGCAACGACGTTCCTTCGGCCGAGATTGCCGGCCAACCTATGGCCTTATTGTGGTTTTGGGGCTGTTCGCTGCACCTGCCGTTGCAGACATTCCGGACGACTCACCGGTGGCTGAAGCGCTCCAACGCGCTGAAGCAAGTGTGAGCCGAATTATCGAGATATCTGAGGATCGACGGACGTTTGACAACACAATCGGGGCGCTCGACGACATTCAGGCACAACTGGAGCTGGATACCAACATGATGCAGTTCCTGGCGTACGTCTCGACCGACGGGATTGAACGTGAACAAGGCCGTCAGGCCACACAGGATGTCGAAGCCTGGCTCATCGACCTGTCCAAGCGTGAGGACCTCTACGACGCGGTCAAGGCGTACGCCGCCGGCAGTCCGAAACTCTACGGTGAACAGGAACGACTGCTGGCCCACACGATGCGGGACTATCGCCGCGCAGGCATGCAACTCAGCCCGGAGAATCGCGACGAGCTTACCCAGATCCAAAAGGAGATCTCTCGCCTCAGCATCGCGTTCGACCAGAACATCAATGATGACGAGACAATGGTTCCGCTGACCCGCGAAGAGCTCAGCGGTCTGCCCGATTCGTTCTTCGACAACGAAAGTCTGAAACGATCAGGCGATATCTATCTGGTCGGCATGTCGTATCCCCAGTTCCTGCCGATCATGGACTATTGCGATAATGAGACGACGCGGAAGAAGGTTTGGCTGGCGTACAAGCGGCGGGCCGGGCAGAAGAACGTCGCCGTGATCGAACAGATCATCCGGCTTCGTCATCAGGCGGCCGAGCTGCTGGGGTATGCCCATCCGGCTGATTACGAAACCGAAGTCCGGATGAGCAAGAACGCCGCGACCGTCATGGATTTCTATGAGAAGCTCCGTCCGCTTGTGCGTGTCAAGGCTGAGCGGGATTACCAACAGTTCGTCGCCGCCAAGCGCGGGCATACCGGTCTCTCAGATGCCAAGCTGTTTCCGTGGGATATGTCCTTCTATCAGAACCGCCTCAAGAAGACGGAATATGCGGTGGACTCGCAGCAGGTCCGCGAGTACTTCCCCCTGAAGCGCGTGATTGAAGGGTTGTTCAGCATCACGCAGTTGCTGTACGGCCTGGAGTACAAGGAAGTGACGGCCACGGCGGGCGATGCCGGCCGGCCGCTCTGGCACGACGATGTGCGCCTCTTCGAGGTGTACGACACCGCAACGGGCGAGCGGCTGGGCGACTTCTACCTCGACCTTCATCCGCGCGACAATAAGTCCGGCCACGCGGCCCAGTGGGGTCTGGCGCAGCACAAGGTCTGGTCGGACGGCCGCGTCACCAAGCCATTGGCGGCGCTGGTCTGTAATTTCTCCAAGCCGACCTCGGACAAGCCCTCGCTCCTGACCCACGATGAAGTGGAGACCTTCTTCCATGAGTTCGGCCATTGTCTTCACACAATCTTGAGCGAGGCGAACTACTGGCGGTTCGCGGGGACCGGCGTGGAGCGGGACTTCGTCGAGGCGCCGTCTCAGATGTTCGAGAACTGGATATGGGACACCGATGTGCTCAAAACCTTCGCCCGTCATTACGAGACGGACCAACCAATCCCCAGCCGACTCGTTGAAGGCATGATTCGTGCCCGGCACCTCGGGTCGGGGATGTTGGCGGAGCATCAGTTTTACTACGGGCTGGTGGATATGGCCTACCACACGGCCGAGCCGGGAGAACCGGGGTTCACCACCGAGATCGGGATCAGCCTCTTCAGCGAGGTCGAGCTGTACGACCAGGTGCCGTCAACGCATTTTCAGGCCGCCTTCGGCCACCTGACGGGCTATCAGGCCGGGTACTACGGGTATCAGTGGTCGCTGGTGTACGCTTCGGACATGTTTCAGCGGTTCAAGGAGCTGGGCATGCTCGATCCGCAGGCGGGACGATACTACCGCCGCACGATCCTGGCTCGGGGCGGCGCCGTCGACGGGCTGGACCTCGTCCGCGACTATTTGGCCCGGGAGCCTGATCTTTCTGCGTATCTTGCCCATTTGGGGTTGAAAGAATGAGCGCGGCGCGGTACACCATCCGCCCCAATCGCCGGTGAGCCGAGGTGGAAGCACGGTGGCGTAGGCCGACCGACCGCCGATGACTGACGCGCTCGCTTGCGGATTGGGGCCGATGAGCTATCATCGGCAAGATGGGGGATGTCATTTGTTGGAAGGGGGCACGCCGGGTCTGTGGAAATGTCTGCGCAACTATGGGTTAGAAAAGGAGAAGGCAATGCCGAAGAAACAAACGAAACTGACGACGAAGAAGATACTCGTATGGGCCGACGCGCACCGTCGTCGCACAGGAAAATGGCCCACGGCAACCTCCGGGCGGGTGCGCGCCGCGGCCGGCGAGACTTGGTCGGCACTCAACGCCGCACTCCGAACCGGGAGCCGTGGACTTCCGGACGATTCATCCTTGCCCAGGCTTCTGGATAAAAGCCGAGGCGTGCGCAATCGTCTCGCCCAGCCGTCGCTGCCGGTCAAGAAGATTCTCAAATGGGCCGATGCTCACAAGCGGCGAACGGGCAAGTGGCCCACGCGCGAGTCCGGCACGATCCCCGGGGCAAAAGGCGAGAACTGGTCGGCAGTACACGAATCGCTGCGGCACGGTCGCCGTGGGCACCGCGGCGGATCGTCGTTGGCCAAGCTCTTGTCCACGCACCGCGATCGGCCGTATCGAAAAAAGGGCGGGCCCCTCAAGATCAAACAGGTCCTGGCTTGGGCGAAAGCCCATCATCGCCGAACCGGATACTGGCCGACCAAAGATGCCGGCCGGATCACCGGGACCAAGAACGAGCGCTGGGGCACGATCGACGCGGCCCTCAAGGGCGGGTTCCGCACCTTGCGCGGCGGCTCGTCGCTGGCGAAACTGCTGGACAAGCACTTCGACTGAGTTTGAGGTGCGCAGCGTGACGGGCTTGCCTCGCGACGAACGACCGGCGAGGTTCGTAGGAGTTGATTGCGCGCGCGGGTCGGCGCCCTACCGCGGCTGCGCCGTTTCCCACGTCGATCATTGCGAAATTATCTCCAGCCCGG
>JADFGE010000314.1 GCA_022567855.1 Planctomycetota bacterium
TGGGGATAGTCGGCGATGATCTCGCCTTCCTTGGCGTACTGGTCGTAGTCAGCAAAGCTGTACCGCAGCACGCCCAGCTTCAGCAGCGTGGTCGACAGGACGATCCCGAGCATGCCGCCCAGCCCGACCGTGAACCATTGCCAATCGGTGACGACGATCGGCCAACCCGTCGCCGCACGTGACACCGGCGGTACGAATGGCTGGATGATCGCCGCCGCAAAGCCTACGACAATCACGACCATCGGAATCTGAATGGGGATCGTAAAGGTGCGGGCGTCGATAACGGTCATCGCCACCAGCGCCGCGAGCAGGATCAGATGCGCGATGAACATCGGCGAGGAGCGGAAAACCCCTTTGTAGTACCACCAATCGCCGCCGACCGCGCCGAACCACGTCACGCGAGGGCCGGCGACGTAGTAGGCCACGTACAAACCGAGAAACATCAAGGCCACGGTGAGCTCGATCAGGACGTACTGAAAACTGATACGGACCCGGCAATGCTTGCAGCGGCCACCCACAAGAAACCAGCCGATGATCGGCAGGTTCTCCCTCCACGTGAGCCGCGCGCCGCAGGTGGGGCAGCGGCTCGGGGGCGTGATGACGCTCATGCCCGCGGGAACCCGGTAGATCACCACATTGATAAAGCTGCCGACGATCGCGCCGAACGCGAAAACGAAGAAAGCGACCGGGACGTGCTGATATATCCAGGGGGGCATGGGGATTGCGGGCTCAAGACGGCGCCTCGACGAGGCGCGATCGTTTCATTTCATACGGCGACCGCAAGGGATCGATATCTCAGCTGATGGTCGAGCCGCCGATCCGTTCACTCATCGGCGGTTTCCTGGGCGGTCATCTTTTGGATCTGCTGTTCGGCCACGTCGAGGATGTCACGGCAGCGTTTGATCAGCGTGCCGCCGCGGCGATACTCGTCGAGGCTTTGCTCCAATCCCACCTCACCTTGCTCGATCCGTTCGATGATCGACTCGAGTTCCTCAACCGCCTGCTCGAAGCTCATCTGCTTCGGGTCCGGGGGCGTCTTGTTGGAGGTCTTCTTGGCAGGCATGAGGGGGGAATCTACTCGGATCGGCTGAAGAGGTCCATTTGGTCCGGCGATGCCGGCCTTTTCGTCCTGTCCTTCGGCCCATCGACGGTCGAGCCGAACGATCCGTCGGCCACTCGGGTGACGATGTGTTGTCCACCACGTACGCTTTGGGCGGAGCGGATCAAGTCCCCTTGAGCGGTGGTCGTATACGAATAACCGCGAGCAAGGACGCGCTCGGGGCCGATGCTGGCGAAGTGCCGGCTCATCGCGTCCAGTCGCTCGGTGATCCTTCGGCAGTTGGCCCGAACGACCTGGCCGAGGCGTTGGTGGTGGCCGTGTAATAATTGGCGTTGATCCACACGTCGGCGGAGCGCCCGTCGCAACCGATCATCGAGCACGGCCAGGCGTTGACGGCGTTTGGACGCCAATGCCTCGGGTCGCAACTGCTGGAGTCGTCCCGCCAGTCGCTCCACTCGCGCCTGGTCATGAATGACGCGGGCGCGAAGGACGCGGTGAAGGTCGCGCTGGTGACGACCGATCACTGTCTTTGCTTCGGTCACCAACGATCCGGGATCTCGAAACAGCGTGGTACGGGTGATGACCGCAAGCCGTTCGCACTGCCGTTCGACCAGTCGCACCATGAGCGAAGTGAGCCGGTGATCCAAGTGGTGGACCTGCTCCAGAAGCTGCGACGAAGCTGGAATCAGTCTCATCACGGCTTGCGTCGGCGTGGCGGCTCGAACGTCCGCGACAAGCTCGATGACCGTCGTATCCGATTCGTGACCAATGGCGGCGACGAGTGGCAGCGCACAGGCAAACGCAGCGTCTGCGACTACGCGCTCGTTGAATGTCCACAGATCCTCAGCCGACCCCCCACCGCGGGTGACGAGTATGGCGTCCACGCCGAGCGCTTCGCGGTTTGCGTCGATCATTTGAATCGTGGCTGCGACCTTCTCAGCTGCGCCTTCCCCTTGCACGCGAACATCAGCGATGAGCAAACCCACTGCTTTACAACGCTGGGCGGAGGTAGCCATGACATCCTGCCAAGCAGCGCTGCCTTCGGACGTAATCACCGCAATCCGACGGGGAAAAACGGGCAACGACTTCTTGCGCGACTCGTCGAAATACCCGAGCGTGCGCAGCTCATCGCACATCTGGCGGAACATCAGATCGAGCGCGCCAGCACCGACGGGTTTGAGCGCGCTGACGTACAACTGGGTTCTACCCTGCGGTCCGTAGTGACTGATGTGGCCGGTCGCGACGACCTCGTCACCTTCGGCCGGGACGAACTTGAATTTCTTTACGGCCGACGCCCACGCCACACAGTTCAGAACGGCCTTGTCGTCCTTGAGCGAGAAATACCAGTGGTTGGGCCGACTGAGGTTGCTCACCTCGCCGATCACGCGCAACGGCGAGGGCACCCGCTGCTCGAGCGTCGTCTTGATCAGCTCAGCCACCTGGCTGACCGTCAAGTGCTCGGCTTCCTGGAGACGCCGAGCCTTCGCCTCGCGCCGAGCCGGGGCATCGGCGGGCTCCGGACCAACCGCACGATCAGGATCAAAGGGCAAGCGTTCCATCGGCCCATGATGATATGGTGAAGCGCCCTCCTACGATGCTTCCGATGACTACCCAGACGCCCATCGCCCTGACCACGAACATCGCCGACGTCACCGGTGTGGGATCAGCGTCCGCGCGGCGGTATCGCAAGATTTCCATCCGATGTGTCGCCGATCTGATCCTTCACCTGCCGGTGCGCTATGAGCACGAGCTGCCGGAGCAGTCCATCGAACAGGCGTCGAATCTCGTTTCGCCCGTTCACGGGGCGGAGGCGAACATCGCCGTGTGCGGGGAGATCGCGGTCGTCCGCACCCTGCGCGGCCGGCATCCGCGCATCGAGGCGACGCTCGAGGACGGTACGGGCACGATCAAACTGACGTGGTTCAACACACCGTGGATGCGGGGGCAACTCCACCCCGGGATGGGCCTGCGCGTCTGGGGCAAGATCAAGCGCTACGGCGATTACCTGGAGATGATCAATCCGCACTACCAAACGATCGATGCCGATCGGCCGAGTGAACCGCGCAGCGAGCGGTTTCGTCCGATCTACTCCGGAACGGAGGATCTGCCGTCGGCAATGATCGAGCGGGCCGTGCAGGCCGTGCTCGATCCGACGTTGGCGCAACTCGACGATCATTTGCATGATCAATACCGCACGGAGCGCGCGTTGCCGACGCTGGCCGAGGCGTACCGGATGGTGCATCGGCCGACCGATGCGGACGAACCGAAGGCTGGCCGCAGAAGATTGGCGTTCGATGAGTTGCTGCTGTTGCAATTGGCGGTGTTTCTCAAGCGGCGCCATCGCCGTGAAGCGTTGCGCGCCCCGGCCTTGAAACACAACCAAGCGATCGATGCGCACATCACGGCGCGATTTCCTTTTCAGTTGACCGAGAGTCAGCGTACGGTCATTGACGAGATCGCGGCCGACTTGAAGGTCCCGACGCCGATGAATCGACTTTTGCAGGGCGACGTTGGGGCGGGCAAGACCGTGGTCGCCCTGTACGCCATGCTCATGGCCGTGGCGTCGGGTCATCAAGCGGCGATGATGGCCCCCACCGAGCTGCTGGCTGAACAACATTTCGCATCCATCA
>JADFGE010000025.1 GCA_022567855.1 Planctomycetota bacterium
CAGCGGCGGCGGCGCTAATATTGACGGCAACCTTCCCGGGACGGTCTCCGTCCTGCTCAATCCCGGCGATGGAACCTTCCCCAGCCAAACACTCTACGACCTCGGCATCGGTCCTTTCTCCGTAGCTCTTGGTGACCTCGACGGCGACGACGATCTCGACATGGCCAGCGCGGTAAGGGAAGAAGACGAAGACACGCCCAACGGCGTCCAGATCATGTTCAACAATGGCAACGGGACCTTCGCTTTCGGTGCCAACATCCCCGCCGGCGATTTCCCCGCGTTTGTGGTCATCGGTGACCTGGATGGTGACAATGATCTCGACTTGGCCGTGACCAATAGGACAGAGAACCTCGTCTCGGTCTTTCTCAACAACGGCGGCGGGAGCTTCGCCGACCGCGTCATCTACCCGGCCGGCAGCGGACCGGTCGGCCTAGCCGTCGGCGATCTGGACGGCGACGGCGACCTCGACCTAGTCGCCGCAAACCTGGGGCCCCCCTTCAACCCAGGCACCACCGTTTCAGTGCTGCTGAATAGCGGAAACGCCACCTTTGCCATGCCTGTTCCCTACGGCGTGGGTCAGGCACCCTCGTCCGTGATTATCGCCGACCTGGATGCCGACGGCGATGCCGATCTTGCCCTCACCAACCTTCTTGACGACACTGCCTCCGTGCTGCTCAACAACGGTGACGCGACTTTCGCCGACGACGTGACGTATTCGGTCGGTGACGGGCCGGCGTTCGTGGCCGCCGGAGACTTCGATGGTGACGTCAACCTGGACCTGGCGGTGGCCAATCTGTTCCGCAATACCCTCTCGATCCTGCACGCCCACGGCGACGGAACGTTCCAGGACGTTGTGAAGCTCGACGTCGGCGAGGGGCCGTCCGCGGTCGCTATCGCCGACCTGGACGGGGATGGTGATCTCGACCTGGCCGTGGCGAATAGGGGCAACTGTTGTCCGTTCCCTCCCGGGACGGTCTCGGTCCTGCTGAACCAGGGTGACGGCACCTTCGCCGAACCGCTCGCTTTCGGGACAGGCATCTATCCGGAGTCCATCGCCATCGGTGATCTTGACGGTGACGGAGATGGCGATATCGCCGTCGCCAACCTGGTAGACCATACCGTCTCCATCCTGCTGAACGGCGGTGATGGACGGTTCGCCGACGAGGTCGCGTACGCCACGGATCCCGCCCCCGTTTCCGTGGCCATCGGTGACCTGGACGGCGACGGCGATCTTGACCTGGCTGTGGCCAACGATGGCGGCGAAAACGTCTCGATCCTTCTGAACAACGGCGACGGGACTTTCGCCGACCACGTCACCTATCAGGTCGGTGGCGGCGATTTCAGCATTCCAACGTCTATCGCGCTGGGCGACGTGGACGGTGACGGGGATCTCGACTTTGCGGTCGCCCTCCTCGAGCCCCTCGCGGTGTCCGTTCAGCTGAACAACGGCAGCGGCGCGTTCGGCAACGAAGTGCTCTACCCGTCCACCATGTGCGAGTACGTAGCCCTCGCGGATCTGGACGGAGACAAGGACCTCGATCTTTTATTGGCCTGCGGGTCGATTGGGGTTCGCCTGAACAATGGCAACGGCATCTTCGGCGATGCTACTTACTTCGAATCCATTTCTTCCTCCGCCTACGCTTTGACGACCGGCGACCTGGATGGCGACGGCGATCTCGACGTCGTGGCCAGCGCCCTTACCAATACGATCGTGGTTCTGCTCAACAACGGCAACGCCACCTTTGCCGACTTCGAGGCGTTTCGCACCGGCAGTCATCCTCGTAAGTTGGCTATTGGGGACCTGAACGGCGACGGCGCGCTCGACGTGGCCACGCCCAATAGCGCTGGCGACAATGTTTCGATCCTGCTCAATCGAAGCAACGATTGCAGCCCAACGCCCGGTGATCTCGATGGCGACGGACACGTCGGCGTGAAGGACCTGCTCATTCTGCTTGGCGACTGGGGACCGTGTCCACCCAAAGGTGATTGTCCAGCCGATTTGGACGGTGACGGTTCCGTCGGTGTGAAAGACCTGCTCATTCTTCTCGGCAATTGGGGCTAATACGCATTACCATTAGTTCTCGTGCGTGATCCATGAGGTGTGGCAGAGTGATTTGAGCGTGTCGGGAGTCAGGGTGTTCCAGGCATCGCCCGTCGCCGTGAACAGCGCCTCGTAGTCCTCATACACTCGGTTGCTCAACTGGCGGCTTCGCAGGTACGCCCACACGCGCTCCACCGGATTCAACTCCGGCGAGTACGAAGGCAAGTGAAGAAGCGTGATGTTCTGTGGCGCCGCAAGGGCCTTCGCCATGTGCCAGCCTGCTTGATCCAACACCAGCACGACATGGGTGTCCGCTCCCGCCTCCTGGGCAATGAACCGCAGATGATGATTCATCATGTCCGTGTTGACCGTCGGGGCGATCAACGCTGATGATGCCCCGGTCCGCGGGTTCACCGCCGCGAACAGGTAGACCCACTCGTATTCCGTTTGTTTGACCCCGATCCTGGATCGGGGTCGGACGCGAACCGGTTTCCGCCCAGACCGTCGTCAACGTGCCTTGTTGTCCAATGCGTGCTTCATCTCGCTACAGCGGGTCGCCTATGGAGACCTGGAACCACACCTCAATGTGCTTGTCGGAATGTTCCTCCTTTACACACCGGACAAAAGGGGGGCGTCATTCACCCACTGCGCCATCTTCTGCGGATCGTTCTTGCGGTGCTTGGGCCGGGGCCGGAGGCACGAAAAACCCAGGCGATGGAGCACGGCGTACGCACCGTCAAGCGTGTACTTGGCCCCGAACTCCTCTTTGAGAATGCGCTGCACATCCTTGCCGCGCAGCGTGCACACACCGTCCGTCTCGAGGGGTCCGCCGTTGAGACGGTCCTTGAAGGTCTGCTCATCTTCACGCCTGAGCTTCGGCGGTGCTCCGGACCGAGGCTGTTCATACATCGCCTCGAGGCCGTGATCGCGATAGATGTACGTCCATCGCTGCACGAAGGCGCGGCTGCGATCAAGCTTGTCCACAATCTGCGGTGTGGTCAGCCCCCGGATCGCCAGCCGGACCGCGCGATACCGATCGCGTTGCTTGGCGTTTCTCGTGTTGCGAATGCGTCGTGTGAGTTCGTCGAGGTCGTTTGGATGATGCGCCGTGACGTCCATGCGCTGGCTCCTTGGGATGTACCCGGCACAGCATGATGCGCCTCGCCAAAAAGCGCAACCTAACAAGCGCCGAACAGGCGCGCGGGGATTAATTCAGATCCGTATAAGTACGCATCGAGTCGTTCTTATCCCGTAAACTTCTCGATGAACCATGTGCCGGCTTCCTGGGCAACCTGCTCCAGCTTGCCGGGCTCTTCGAACAGATGGGTCGCACCGTCTACGACGACAAGCCGGCTTTGACAGGTCAACTTGCGCTGAGCGCCGCGATTGAGGTCAAGCACCGCGGAATCGAGTGATCCGACGATGAGCAGCGTCGGCGCGGTGACCTGCGGCAGCGCCGCGCCGGCCAGGTCCGGTCGTCCGCCGCGTGACACCACGGCGGCCACGGTGTCGCCGAGTTGGGCCGCGGCAACGAGCGCGGCGGCTGCGCCCGTGCTCGCCCCGAAATAGCCGATGGGAAGCCCGCGCGCTTCATCTTGGAGCTTCAGCCATCGCGTTGCGCTAACGACACGACTCCCCAGCAGCTCGATATCAAAGACATTGCCTCGGTCCACCGCCTCAGCGTCAGTCAGCAGATCAAAGAGCAACGTGCCGCAGCCGTGATCGACCAAGGCGTTCGCCACCGCGACATTGCGCGGACTGAGCCGACTGCTGCCGCTGCCGTGGGCGAATACGACGACCCCTCTACAGTTTTCGCCGATGGTGAGCGTTCCTGACAGGCTGAAATCGTCGATGGGAACAGACACCTCGGCGCCTGATGTGCTGCTCATCGATTCTTCTCCTTTGTAACTTGATCGACCAAATGAGGCCGCAAGTGCAGCCGAGCGCTTAGCCCTTGATGACCCCGATCGGTCGGAGGCGCGCGACCTTCGTGGACAATCCAGCCTTGTGCACGACGTCAACGACCAGGTCAACATCCTTGTACGCTTTGGGCTGCTCCTCGGCCAGCCCCTTCCAGCTTCGCGCGCGGACCACAATACCCTTTGCGAGCAGCTCCTGGTCGATGCGGCGTCCGCGTGCGTCCTTGGCGGCAGCGGTGCGGCTCATGGCCCGGCCGGCCCCGTGGCAGGTCGTGCCGAAGCTCCGTTCCATACTCCCGGGCGCGCCGGCCAAAATCCAACTCGCTCGCCCCATGTCGCCGGGAATGATGACGGGCTGGCCGATCTCGCGGTACCGCTGGGGCAGCTCCGGGTGGCCGGGGGGAAAGGCCCGAGTGGCGCCCTTGCGATGCACACAGACGGTCTTGACTTTCCCATCCACGCGATGTTGCTCGAACTTCGCGATGTTGTGGGCAATGTCGTACACCAATTGCATATCCATATCCGACCACGATCGGCCGAAGACATCCTCGAACACTTCGCGCGTCTGCCACATGAGCAGTTGCCGATTGCAGAAGGCGAAGTTCGCCGCCGCCCGCATCGAACCAATGTAGTGCTGACCCTCGGGACTGTTGATCGGAGCACAGGCGAGCTGACGATCGGGCAACTCGATGCCGTGTACGGCCGGGACCGATCGGAACATCCGCAACGCGTCGTCGCAGACCTGGTACCCGAGTCCGCGCGAGCCGGAATGGATAAGCACGCAGACCATGTCCTTCTCCAGTTCCATGGCGGCGGCGGCCCGCTCGTCGACGATCTGATCGACGACCTGAACCTCCAGGAAATGGTTGCCGGCGCCGAGCGTTCCGCACTGATTCGCGCCTCGTTCCACTGCGCGATCGCTGACATTGGCCGGTACAGCCTCGTCGATGCACCCCCGCGCCTCGGTGCAATCCACATCGCGCTCGGTCGCCAGACCGCGCTGGTAAAGGAACCCCACGCCCTCGGCCAGTAGTTGCTGCAACTCACTGGGACCGAAGTGGTACTTCCCCGAGCGTCCCACCCCGGTCGGGATGCGGTGATACAGCGTCTCGACCAGGGTTTTGAGACGTGGTTGAACTTCATCAACGCGCAGATTGGTTCGCATCAGCCGCACGCCACAGTTGATGTCGTACCCAACGCCCCCGGGCGAAACGACGCCGTCCTCCTCCGGATCGGTTGCGCAGACCCCGCCGATGCAGAACCCATACCCCCAGTGGATATCCGGCATGGCGAAGCTCGCCGTCTGGATACCCGGCAAAAAGGCCACGTTGGCCACTTGCTCCAGCGCCTGGTCACCCTTGATCTGCTCGATGAGCCGGTCGTCGGCGAATATCAGGCCGTCCACGCGCATGCCGGGCTTGTAGCGCTTGGGGATTCGCCAGCAGCACGCATCGACTTGTTCGAGCGGAATCGTGTTCGCATTCGCCGGCATCGTGTCTGACCTCCTGTAGTTGCCGCCGTGGTCAGTCAAATATCAACGATCACTTCGGCCATCCACCCCACCCCGTCGCGCCGAACCGTCAACCCATGATAGGTGATCGCTTTGACTTCGTGGTCGAGCCGATGCCTCGTCTCATCGACCGTCTCGCCGCGTGCCGTCGCTTCCAGCTTGTGCTCGGCGGTGATCCGCACGTCAAACTCAACAAACAGAAGATGCTTTGTCTCGAAGACGAACAGCAATTCCGCGAGCCAGTCGATCAATAATTCGGTCGGGTTATCCGCCTCCAGGCAGAAGGTGCATTGACGCCCCGGCTGGACGTCGTCCATATTCTCGACGATCAGAGAGAAGAGCCCTCGTGCGGCGTCCGCAAAGAGGCCGTTGAGATCAGCCGCTGTGATCCGCAATCCGACGTCAGCAGTGTGATCAAACAACTCGTACATCAGGCGTTCTCTCCCCGCTACAGCGTAGACCAACGACCGCCCGGTGTACACGGGCGCCGCCAAGGAGCATCTTTGCCGTCCTCAAGACGAACGCCACATCCTGGGAAGCCAGGTTTGCACCGCTCGATACCCGGGAAAGATCAATTGAGAGGAGATCAGTACCCACCGTTTTCGCTGACCGGGTCAACGGTTGCGCTCATCGTACTTTGTCATGGGGCAGAAACACCTGCTTCGTGATGGGTAACTGTCGCTCGTTATTCAAGGTCAAGGTCAAGGTGCAAGACACCGCAGGTCAGTCGCCATCGGGGCCGGAGATCGGAACTGAGTCGGGTAGGAACGACGCAAACCGCGGATCAAGCTCGGCGGCGCGGCGCAGATGACGCTGGGCCTCAGTGGGGAGACCGAGCTGCAGTAGAACACGTGCAAGGTTGAAGTGCGGCTCGGCGTACGTCGGCCGGATCTCGATCGCATGCTGGAAAGACTCACGCGCGGCGTCGTGCTCACCGCGCTTGGCCAGCAGAAACCCGAGGTTGTTGTGACTTTCCGGATCGCGCGGATCGAGACGGATCGCCTCGCGATACTGCTCGATCGCCTCCCCCTCGTGTCCCATGACCGCCAACATCACGCCAAGATTGTAATGGGCCGGCGCGGAGCTCGGATCAATATCGAGCGCGGTGCGCAGCTGCGCCGCCGCTTGTTCCAGATCACCTCCGGACGCGAAGACCTCCGACAGCGCGAGATGAATACCGGCAGCATCGGGTCGTTCGACAAGCGCAGCACGGTATTCGGTTACCGCAAGAGCGCGATCACCCGCGGTCAGGGCGATTCCAGCCAGAACCCGGTGCGCTTCCGCCCGCACGTGACTTAGTTTCACATGACCCTCGTCCGCACCTGTGGCCGAAGCGACGATCGAAAGCTCACGGCGCGCCTCTTCGATCCGTCCGCAGCGGGCCAGAACGCGCGCCAGTTGAAGACGCGATTCATAGTCACGCGCATCGCGCGCCAGGATGCGCCGATAGTACGGCTCGGCCGGCGTCGGCGGATTGGAAAACGAATACAACGACGCCAGCCGGTGGTCCAGCCGAGGTGACTTGAAGAGCCCCCACCGCTCGCACGATTTGAAGTGTCCCAAAGAGGCGGCCACCAACGTCATCGGCGGGTTCGTACCCTCGTGATCGAGATACCACGCGATGCGATCGAATCCGCGGCCACCTTGAAACTCGTGGTACCGAATAAAAGCGCTGTGAATGACAAACGCTCCAAGGACGGTCATCAACACCGCGAAGCCGATACCCGAGGCGGTGATTCGGTTTGAGCGTTTGAGTTGGAATTGGTTGAGGCGAACGTGCGGCCGCGTGGCGAGCCTCAACGTCAACACGGCCAGGTAGGCGAAGATACCACCGAGCCCGAGCGTCATAAGGAACGGCACGAGGTCGTACAGCCCACGAAAGATCAGCAGCGTCGCCACCCAGACGACCGCCATCAGCACGTCCTCTGACAGCGTGAAATCGTAGGGAAGGCGTCGGCGACCAACGCGACTGAACGAGCGCAGCAATGACGGCCGGGTGAACCCGTACGCGAGCACCTGATTCGGACAGGCGCTGACGCAGTCCAGGTCCTTCAGGCAGGCTGGATCAACGACCATGCCGTACTCGGCGATCTCCTCGTGGATGCGAACGTGTGATTGACATACGGCCGTGCAATGCCCGCACTGTTCGCACGATCCTTTGGCGATGATGCGACCCGGCGCGATGCGATCGGCCAGAGCGAAGACGACGCCATACGGACATCCGTATAAACAGAACGATCGTGACCCGAGCACATAGATGATCGCGAAGCCGCAGATGAGGAACGTGACGACGGCGATCCCCGGTCCGGGCAGATTGCGCCAGAAATCAGTGGTGACGAACGACGCCCAGCCTTGGGCATCGGAGAGGATTCTGATTTGAGGCATCGGATCACCGCGAAGGATGCGGGCGATTTGCGGCCAGACGAACATGTAAAAGAGCGCGCCGGGCGGGACGAGCAGCAGCATCCGGGAGCGCACCGGCTTGGGTCGGATGCCTATTTTGCCCAACAGCCAGGCACAAAGATCTTCCAACGCCAGAATATGGCAACCCCATGAGCAGAAGAAGCGCCCGAAGATTGCGGCCGAGAGAAACGCAGCGACCATGAAGAGAAACCCGGCGGTGACGATGCCGAGCTCCAGCGTGTACATGACCTCGTTCAGTTCCAACGGTGCGAGCGTCGTACCGGCAATCTTCCAGTGGGCGATATGCAGCGCGAAGAGGACATACACGCCAGCCAGTGTCGCCGCCCGCCAGCGCCCGTAGCGTGAAGGCCGCTTGGACGGGATATCCTGCGGCTCGGTCGGCGCAGGCGGACTCGGCTTCGACGCGGACCGAGTTGACTCAATCACGCCCAGTTGCATGGCGTGTCGCAGCCCTCGCTATGTTGGCCGTCGTCGTCGACGAGGACCACACAGCAGTCCACCCGCAACGAGCATCCCAACGCCGCCAGGCGCGGGGGTCACAGTCACGAATGAAATCATGCCGTATTTTTCGTGCGGATGGCAGTGATAGCCAAAGACCCCCGGCTCAAGAAAGGTGAACTCGAAGATCGTCCCCGGTTCGTAGGTGGGAGGACCGCTGAAGAACAACTCCCCCGGGTTTTCATCGTCGGGAAATCCGGAAACGACGTTATGGTAGCCCTCGACCCACAACCAGCGGACCGTGTCGCCGGGGTCGATGGTCAGCTCGATGTCCATGTTCTGCTGACCGTCGTACCAGTACCAGATGCCTTCGAGCGTGACCTCGAAGACCTCGGCCCGGGCCCCGGGCGAAGCGCAGAGCAGGATTGTGATCGACACGGCTGCGAGGAATTCAGTCGATTTGCAGCGCTGCGTCATCTGATTCTCACCTCATGTGAACCGCCGGTAGGCCCCGCGGCGGGCCCCGGCTCGGGCCATAGACACTATTTCAAGATAAATATATCACCTTTTGAGCCGAGGGCAACCATATTCTCCAGACCAGCCCGTGACACGCCGCGGTGGAACCGGCACAGACGCGCCCATCTCCCAACACCGCCAACGGCTCTACGGGCGGCCGCGGGCTGGGACCGGCGACGAGCCGAGACGGCACGCAAGCGTTACCGGTCCTACTGCGGCTATCCTTATGTGTGCAGCGGGTGCCGCTGCCGCCTAGGCCGATGGGCGGTGACCCGACGGATCGCACATGCATGAAAAGGAGGCGCCTCATGCGATATTCGTTTTCCGTCGCAGGTGTGATGTTGCTGATCGCACCGGCTTTGACAGCTGTGATCACTGCCCAGAGCAAGCCGCAATCCGACGCGGCCCAGGAGGCCGAGGCGAACCAGACGCCGGAGAAGGAACAAGCGTCGTCGTTTGAACCTCCTTCGCCGCCGGCGTCGGCGCAACGAACCGAAGAGCGGCGCCGCATGGTCGAGACTCAGATTGCTTCTTCGCGCGACGGCCGGGTGCGCATCCGGGACGAGGGCGTGCTCGCGGCAATGCGCACGGCGCCGCGCCATATCTTCGTACCTGAAAAGATTCGATCACGCGCGTACGACGACACACCACTGCCGATCGGATACGGGCAGACAATCTCACAGCCGTACATCGTCGCCTTGATGACGGAGCTGTTAGAGCTGACACCGGAATCGAGAGTTCTCGAGATCGGCACCGGCTCCGCGTATCAAGCGGCAGTGCTTGCGCAGTGCACGCCCTACGTCTACACGATCGAGATCATCGAGTCGCTTGCCGAGCGGGCGGAGACTGTGCTGCGCAGCCAGGGCTACGACACGGTCGCCACGCGGCAGGCCGACGGCTACTACGGCTGGCCGGAAGCCGCCCCCTTCGACGGGATTATCGTGACCTGTGCGTCCGGCCACCTGCCTCCTCCTTTGTGGGAGCAGTTGAAGCCGGGAGGGCGCATCGTCATTCCCATCGGCGGACCGTATGAGCTGCAGCGACTCATCGTGATGACGAAAAACCAAGACGGGACTCGCCGGTCTCGCACCGTCATCAGCGTTCGCTTCGTTCCCATGACGCGCAGGGAGTCATCGTGACGCCAGCGGCGCCGCGGGACGGATCCTTTCGCTTGGCGTGGCTGGTCTTCTGGGTATCGGCAGCCGTTCTCGGGTTCGAGATCGTGCTCATGCGGCTGCTGCTCGTGTGTAGTTGGAATCACTTCGCATTCGTGGTGATCAGCGTCGTGCTTCTCGGCTTCGGGGCCAGCGGAACCGCCCTCACGGTGGCCCGGGCGTGGGTCCTGCCTCGGAGCGATTGGCTTGTGTTTGCGCTGTCACTGCTTACGGCCGGCGCAATACCGATTTGTGCCGTGCTGGCACAACACGTTCCAATCGAGGCGCGCTTCGTGCCGGCCCTACTGGCAGAACACGCGGCGAAGTGGGTGCTGTATTGGGCGATACTCACGATCCCGTTCTTCTTTGGAGCGGCGGCGATCGGTTTGGCGCTGATGTCAGCGAAAGGTCGCATCGCCGGAATCTACGCCTCGAACCTCCTCGGAAGCGGCGCCGGGGCGCTGCTCGCACCGGTGCTGATGACGGTCGCACCGCCACAATGGTTGCCGCTGCTCCTTGCCGGCCCGGCCGTGGTCGGAGGATTGTCCCTGGCGCCTCGACGACCGAGCGTTCGATACACAGCTTGGACGGTCCTGTTTGTCGCCGTCACCGCGTTTCTCGTTCTCGATCCGCCGCATCTGCGGTTGGATTCATCAAAATACGCGGCGCAGATTCAACAGTGGGCGCCGCCGTTTACGCCTCAGCGTATTGCACACGCGTACGGTCCACGGGCGACGGTCGAGGCGTACCGAAGCGAGGCCATACACGACCTGCCGTTCCTTGGCCTCGGCGAGTCACCTCCACCGATCACTGCGATTGTCATTGACGGCCACCGAGCCGGCTCCGTCTTGAACGTTGCCAGCGCTGCCGAAGCGAGCGTGGTCGACCAAACACTGATGGCCGCGCCCTACGCCTTCGCCCCGGACCAGCCGCGCGTCGCCCTGCTGGGGGAAATCGGTGGATCGAACGCCTGGCTTGCCGTGCGCCGCGGCGCCGCCAGCATCGACGTCGTACAACCGTACCCGGCCGTGTTCGAACTTCTGCGTGGACCGCTGCGCGAAGACGGCGGGGCGGTGCTTGCGCATCCGCTCGTCCATCCCATCTGCGCCGAGCCCAGACACTTCATCGAACACACACCGAATCAATACGATCTCATCCATTTGGTCGCCTTGGAATCATCGGCGGCGGGATCGGGCGGCGTGGCCGGGCTCGGCCAGGATTTTCTCATGACCGAGCAAGGCATCACCGCCTGCCTGAAAACGCTGCGCGGCGATGGGCTGCTCTTCGCGTGTCGCGGCATTCAGACCCCGCCCCGCGACAACCTGAAGGTTCTGGCGACATTCATTCGCGCTCTGGCCGGAATCGGCGTCACTGAACCGGACCGACACATTGTCATCGTGCGCGACTTTCTCGCCGTGTGTACCATCGTCAAAGTATCGCCGTGGACGTCTAACGAGATCGACCGCCTGCGGGAGCTTTGCCGCCGGCGCCAGCTCACGCCGGTCTGGTTTCAAGGCATTCGAGACGATGAGCTCAATCAACCCGACGCGCTCGAGTCGCCTCCGGACGGCGTCGGCGACTGGTATCACTATGCGGCGCGGAATCTCTTCTCGTCGAACGCAGACCAGTTCATCGACGACTGGAACTTCGACATTCGACCAGCCACGGACGATCGACCCTTCTTCTACGATTACTTCAAGCTTCGATCATTGCGGGCACTCAAGGATGCGTACGGCGAGCTATGGTTGACACGAACGGAGCTGGCATTTCTCTTCATCATGGCCGCGGCAACCATTGTTTCCGTGGTCGGCGCAGCGCTGATTCTGGCCCCCCTTGCCGTTCTGCGCGGCTCGAGGTTGGGATCCCGTCGCTTCGCTACCTTGTCGTACTTCGCCGCCATCGGACTGGCCTACTTGCTGCTCGAAATGACGTTGCTGTCGGCGTTGACGCGCGCGATCGGCGACCCGGTCTTGAGCGCGGCGGTGACGATCGCAGGCTTTCTCATCTTTTCCGGGGCGGGGAGCCTGACGGCCCAGCGGCTCACGCCCGCAAGCAGGCGGACCGTCGCTCGCTTGTTCGTCTTACTTCTCATCATCTGCTGCGTGACGCTTCTTGCACTCGATCCGTTGACGTCACTTATTGGCGGTTTTCCGGAACCGCTCCGCTTGCTTCTGGCGCCACTGGCGATCGCTCCGCTGGGTTACCTGATGGGTTTTCCAATGCCGTTTGCCTTGGCCCAGCTCGAACGGGCGGCGCCGTCCGTGATCCCGTGGGCTTGGGGCATCAACGGCTTTGCCTCGGTCGTCGCGACACCTTTGGCGATGATGGTTGGGATGACGTGGGGATTCACCTGGGCCGGGATCGCAGCGATCGGACTCTACGGCGCTGCCGCCTTGGTCTTCACCAAGCTTTCCCGCCGGTGACGCAAACAAAGCGGGAGCCTGCAAACGCCGGCGCCGTCGTTGCTCGCACCGACGCGTGACCGCTACAGCACCAGCACCTCTCCCTCGCGAAGCGGGCGCAACTCCGTCTGGGACGCATCGAAATCATCAGGCAAATGGACGAGCCTGATCTTGGCCCGCAACGCCTGGGGCAATGCGTTGAGTTGCTCGATCGGCGTGTGAGCCGGAGCCGGGCCGCATTCATGCACAATGACATCAGCTTGGCTCAGCCATTCGATGTGTTCCTGTTCGAACGGCGTGTCGCCCGACCAGCCGAGCGTCGTTTGCCCGTCACTGATCAACAAGCCGATGGTCGGGATCGGATGGCCCGTGAAGCGACACTGTACGGTGAGCCCCATCACCTCTGCCTTGGCGCCCGGTTCAAGAATGTGCAGGTCGAAATAATCTTGCAGGGTTGCGACGGGCTTGGCCGTGCCGGCGCGATCCATGGCCGGGGCCAACCGCTCCCACATTCGCTCGGCGGACGCACGGCTTGTGTGAATCCTCGGTTGAGCGCAGGATCCATCGCATTGTCGAACGTGTGCCTGCCAGAAGCCGAAAGCTTCGAGTCCCCCGCAATGGTCACCGTGCAGATGCGTAATGATGATGTCCTGGATATCGTCGAGTTGGACGTCCCACCCAGCCCGTCCGGTTGATTCACGAAGCGCGCGGTGAATCAAGGCCGGGCAATCCAAAAGCACATAGCCTTGCGGGGCTTGGATCAGCGCGCTGGTGTTGAAGTGCGAGCGCGTGAAGGCGTCGCCGATTCCAAGGATCAAGACTCGCATCCTCGATTCGTTCGTCACGGATCAGCCTCGGTGGCGTTAACGTGATTCGGGAGTTTGGCTTGCCACTCGGCAGCCTTCGTCGGCTTGTCCCAAACGTCGTCAAGGTTGATGAGCGGGTTCATTTGGACTCATCTTCCAACGCGGCCTCGAACTTGGCGAGGGCGGCTTCGTAGTCACCGCGCACGGGGCCGTCGGCGGGGAGCAGTGACAGGGCCTTGGTCTCGGTTTCGATGGCGGCGGCCGTGTCGCCCGTCAGGTGCTGGGCGAGGGCGAGCGTGTCGAGATAGGCCGGGTTCGCATTGTCCGTCGTGGCGCAGGCTTCGCGAGCCAAGCGCAGGGCCGTCTCGGGATCGCGCAGATCGGCCGGCTCGCAGGTCAGCAGGTTCCACGCGCAGGCGTTCTTGTCATTTGCCGACGCGCCGGGTTCATCGGCCCGTCGGCGCTCGATCTCCTGGAGCGCGCGAACCAGTGGCCGGGCGTCGTTCATTCTGTTCTGCCTGCTGTAAAGATTGGCGAGGTTGTTCATGGACTTCAGCGTGTCCGGATGCTCCTCGCCCAGGACGCGCTTCTGGATCTCCAGCGTCTTCACAAACAGCGGCTCCGCCTCGGCGTTACGGCCCTGATCGAAATACAGGGCCCCGAGGTTGTACATGGACCAGAGCGTGTCCGGATGCTCCTCGCCCCGAACGCGCTTCCAAATATCCACCGTCTTGAGGTACAGCGGCTCCGCTTCGTCGTACCGGCCCTGATACCAGTACATGACCGCGAGGTTGTGCATGGAATTCACCGTCGCCGGGTGCTCCTCGCCCAGGACGCGCTTCTGGATCTGAAGCGTCTTGACCCACAACGGCTCCGCCTCGTCATACCGGCCCTGAACCCGGTACAGGAGCGCGATATTGTTCATGGTCCCCAGCGTGTTCGAATGCTCCTCGCCCAGGACGCGCTTCTGGATCTGAAGCGTCTTGACGTACAGCGGCTCCGCCTCGGCGTACCGGCCCTGATCGCTGTACAGGAGCGCGAGGTTGTTCATGGACGAAAGCGTGTCCGGATGTTCCTCGCCCAGGACGCGCTTCTGGATCTGAAGCGTCTTGACGTACAGCGGCTCCGCCTCGGCGTACCGGCCCTGATGGCTGTACAGGAGCGCGAGGTTGCCCATGGAGCTAAGCGTGCT
>JADFGE010000315.1 GCA_022567855.1 Planctomycetota bacterium
CTGGTTGCCCCACACACCGACGCCCGTCCAGAACAGGTAGCCGATCAGAACACCGAGGACCATCAGGAACGTCGAGGAGATGGCGAAGGCGATATACCACGCTCTGGGTGGCTTGGGTCTCTCATTGACGCCGCAGATCGTGTTCGTGACCGACCCGAAATCATCGTGGTTCAACACCAACGGCGCTCGCCGCGTCGGATCGTCGAACGTGTTATCGAGGGGCAGCGTCGTCATCCGTGAGCTGATCCTTGTGAACTCGGCGCGGCGGGGGCGAGACTCGGCGCGGGATTGCGAAGCTTGGCCATGTATCTGGTTCGTGGCTTGGGATTGAGTTCCTCCAGCATCTCATAGGTGCGCTCGTGGGCGTGAAGCTTCGCTACGCGGCTGTTGGGGTCGGCCAGGTCGCCGAAGACAATCGCTTGTGCTGGGCATGCCTGCGCACAAGCGGGGACGACGCTTCCATCCGGAACCGTGACCCGGCTCGAACGATCTTCGGGCTTGGCCTTTACCCATTCGTTCTTGGCCTTGATCTTGCCCGCACTTATGCGCTGAATGCAGTAGGTGCACTTCTCCATCACCCCGCGGCTGCGAATCGTCACTTCCGGATTGTGCTGCAATTGCTGCAACGGATGCGTATCTGATTGCGGCCGCGTGTAATAGCTCAGCTTGACGTGCATCAGCCCGGTTTCGCGCACCGGCTCACGCACCTGATAATCAAAGAAGTTGAATCGGCGCACCTTGTACGGGCAGTTGTTGGAGCAGTACCGCGTCCCGATGCAACGGTTGTAGACCATGACGTTCAAGCCGTCGCGATCGTGGGTGGTCGCCGCCACGGGGCAGACCTCCTCGCAGGCGGCGTTCTCACAGTGCATGCACGGCACCGGCTGCATCGCCACCGCCTCGGGCGTCTCGGGGTCATGTCCACGGAAGTACCGATCGACCCGTATCCAGTGCATCTCGCGCCCGCGCTTCACCTGGTCCTTGCCCACGATCGGAATGTTGTTCTCCGCCTGACAAGCCACGACGCACGCGCTGCACCCCGTGCAGGTGGTCAGGTCGATCGACATCGCCCACTTGTAGTCCGCGTTCTCGAGATTGCTCTCGTCCCAAAGCGATAATCGATGTGCGACATGAACACGATGGTCGGCAAAATCGGGATGCTCTTTGTACTCATCGAGGTTCGCTTCACGGAAGATGGTGGGCAGACGATCCTGGGTTCCTTTGCCGCCGGTCGTGTCCAGGGCGTGATGGTGCTGCGTCATCGCGAATTCATACGATCCGCTTGACTTCGCGATCGTCGCGCCGCCGACAAAACCCATCGAGTCTGATGATCGCAGCTGATAGAAGTCAAAGCCGGCGTCTTCGGCGATACGTCCCACGCCGTTGCGGCCGTACCCCAACGTCAAGGTGGCGGATTGAGCATGTTGGCCGGGCATGACCAACACCGCCGCTTCCACGTGCGATCCGCCATTCAGCGATACGTTCACCATGTCGCCCGTCTTGACGCCAATGGTCTCAGCCGCCGACGGACTCAGCTGTACTGCGTTATCCCACGTGAGCTTCGTCAGCGGATCGGGCAGCTCCTGAAGCCAGCCGTTGTTGGCGAACCGACCGTCGTACACCGAGCGATCGCCGGTAAACACCAGCTCCAAGCCGGGCCGTTGCTGCGACGCCCGCCGGGCCAAGGCGATGATCCACGTCTCAGCCTCGTTCGAGCGAACCGTAGGCGACTGCTCCGCAAACGCGCTGTCCGCCACGAACCCATCGTGCAGCACGCGCCGCCAGTGACGCTCGAAATCCGCGTCGCCGGTCACACCGCCGAAGCTCCGCCGAACGATGTCGTAACCCGCCCCAACGTCATCGCCATTGATTATCGCCAGCAGCTCAATCGGACTCCGCCCGCCGAACAGCGGCTCGATCAACGGCTGGGTGATCCCGATCGTGCCGTCGTAGGCCCGGGCATCGCCCCAACTCTCCAAGTAATGCGCGCGGGGTATGTGCCAGGTGCAGCGCTTTGATGTCTCGTCTTCGTAGCTACTCACATGGATCGTGGCCCCCACCGAATCGAGCTTGGAAGCAAAATCCAGATCGGCCGGGGCGTTGTACGCAGGATTCCCGCCGAGTATCACCAGCGTGTCGACCTCTCCCGCATCGATATCCGCTGCTAACGCCTTGATCGACGCCGCTTGCGGCTTCGCATCCGGACGAGCGGTATAGCTGACGGTTCGCCCCACATTCCCGAGTTCTTCGTTGAGAAGGTGAGCGATCGCATGCACCTCCCCCGGCTGGCGCGGTCCGACGACAATCAGACACTCGCCGCGATGACTTGCCAAGTCGTCGGCCATCTGCTGCAGCATTGGCTTGGCGACGTCGATCGAACCGACCCAGTTCGCCGCCGACGACGACACCATCTTGGCCAGATGACCCGCCACGGCCCCGATATCGCCCGACCGCACCGCCACGCGGTGGTCAGCGTTCGCG
This sequence comes from Planctomycetota bacterium, assembly GCA_022567855.1. GTDB lineage: Bacteria > Planctomycetota > Phycisphaerae > Phycisphaerales > SM1A02 > JADFNO01. The sequence continues at coordinate 2,482 of JADFGE010000315.1, forward strand.
CCGGTCAGGCTGTAGCCGCTCTCAACGACATACAGCCGATTCATCGTCTTGGGGGCATCATCCGCCCGCCGGCCGGAGGCAAAGTCACGCGTGTACTTCACCGACGCCGGATGCGCGTGAAGGAAGTCCGAATCGAGCGAGACAATGATCTTCGCTCGATCAAAGTGGTATTGGGAACGGTACGGCGAACCGAACGCGAGTATCGAGCCCGCTAACTCGTTGTCGTTATTCAGCGGCTCGTACTCGTACCATTTCGCATTGGGCATGGCCTCAAGCAGCCGCCGTTTCATGTCCAAGACGCTGGGCGAGGCGGTCGCTTCGCTCAGGATGCACAGCCCGTTGCCGTCGGCCTCGCGCATCGCGCCAAAGTGCGACTTAGCCCAACTGGAAAAGTTGTCCCAGCTCGATTCTTGGTTGTTGTGCATCACGTGCCGGCTGCGGTCCGGATCGTAAAGCTCCAGCACACTGGCCTGGGCCCAGGCGTCGGTCGCGCCGCGATTCATCGGATGCTCGGGGTTGCCTTCGATCTTGATCGGCCGGCCGTCGTAGCTCGTCACCAGCAACCCACTGGCCACCCCGCCCAGCTCCATCGATGTTGCATAGGAATTGGGGATTCCAGGCAGGCGTCCCGCCGGTCGGCTTGCGTAGGGCGCGATTTTCTCTTCAGGCCAACGCCGGCAACCTGAAAGCCCCATTCCGGCTAGGGCCAACGACGCGCCCATGATCTTCAGGAACTCGCGGCGCTCGGATGAGTCGAGCATTTCGCTCGCCCCGGCTGGGAACTCACGGAACATGAACTCCCGGAACTCCGGGGTGTCCGCGAAGTCTTCCAGGCTTCGCCAGTAGGTTTTGCCGGTGCGCGGTCGTGGCGCGGTTTGATCTACCGATGGCATGTCGAGCAGTCCTGCGAGGGAGCGAGGTTGTTGTGGTTCAACCAGTATTCGTGGTAATCCTGCGGCGAGTCAAACTGACGCTTCGCATCGGCGTCATCCGCGAAGTTCCAACCCAGATCGGTCACCAGCTTCGGATCGCGAACACGCATGTCAGGGTGGCGATGGCACGAGAGGCACCAGCCCATGCTCAGCGTTTCCTGCTGCGTGACCACCTCCATCTTGTCGATGCGGCCGTGGCACTCAACGCAGCTCACGCCTCGGGTTACGTGGGCCGTATGACTGAAGTACGC
>JADFGE010000026.1 GCA_022567855.1 Planctomycetota bacterium
ACCGAGAGTGAAACATAGATGTCGAGTATGAATCGAACCTCCAGCGGGGATGGAGACCGCCCCAGGCCGCGGGCGTGTCCGGTCGGTCCCGGCGCCGGGCGAACACGGCGGTGCTACGGTTTACGCAGGTAAGAGGCTATCGAGGCCGCGCCTCGGGAGCATTCCCTGCCCGCGGCCGCTGCGGTCATGGTCAGCGCCCGGTTGACCGGGGAGGCTCCGTCCTCCAGAACGGCCGCCACGGAGGAGCGCTACCGTCCTCAAGCGCGGCGATGAAGATGCGGTAGCCCAGCTCCGATCTTCGCCTCAGCAAGTCTACCCTTCGCTGCTCGCCCTGGGGCATTAGCCGCGGTAGCTCAAGAAGACGCGCCCTGAGGAAACCGCCATCGCGCTCCAGCCGAAGGGCCTTGATGGCATGTGCGCCGACTTCCATCCCCCAGGCAGCCTTTTGACTAGCCATGTGCTCTAGATCTCCATGAAAAGAAACCTGCGGACCGGACGTTCTCCACCACCATCCAGTCGCGGGCGCTGGGAGGCGGTCCACCCACCGCTCCGAACGGATCGATCATAACCGAAGCACCCCCGTCCGGGACACCCAAAAGGGCGGGAACCGGCGGAGATGGCGGGCCGGCTGACGTGGCGAGACCCGGCCGATAGCATGATCGCCGAGGCCACCACGAATGAAGTACCGACTCACGACGCTGGGCTGCCGCGTCAACCACGCCGAGGCACGGGAGCTGGAGAGCCTGCTGGCCGAGCGGGGGCTGGAGCGGGCCGAACCGGGGCAGTGGGCCGAGGTTGAGGTCATCCATAGCTGTAGCGTGACCAACACCGCCGCGGCCAAGAGTCGCCACGCGCTTCGGCGCGCCTTGAAACGCCAATCCAATAGAGCTCAGCACGCTCAGGATGATCACTTGCACGACCCCAGGTACGACGGTCTTGAGCCGATGGTCCTCGTCACCGGCTGTTACGCAGCTACCAACGCTGAGGAAGCGGCTGGTCTGGCAAACGGCCGCGACCGGGTGATCAGCCACGACACGGAAGACGGCCTCGCCATGCCTGAGCGCTTCGCCCAGCGACTGGACGAATGGCTCGGTCGCCATCGCCCACAGGTGCCAATACGCAGGCCTCGGCCAGCTAGTTCCGCCGCGGGGGTTGTCGCGTTGACGGTTGTGCCGCCGCGGAGCACCGCCTCTGCTCACGTCCGGGCCGAGCTGAAGATCCAGGATGGGTGCGACGCGTGCTGCACCTTCTGCATCATCCCCCAGATTCGTAGGACCCTGCGGTCAAAAACGATCTGCGATGCCGTGGCTGAGGCCGGGCAGTTAGTGGAGCTGGGGCACCGCGAGATCGTCCTCACTGGGGTGTTCATCGGGGCGTACGGGCACGAGACGGCCCTGCGCCGCCGTCAGGCTCGGCCCGGCAGTGAGCCGCTGGCGGAGCTGGTCGACGCCGTCGCTCAGGTTCCGGGTCTGGCGCGGCTACGGCTCAGCTCGATGGAGCCCGGCGACGTGACGGAGCCGTTACTGGATGCGATGGTCGCCAACGCCCCGGTCGTCGTGCCCCACCTGCACCTGCCGCTGCAATCCGGGTCCGACGTCGTGCTCCGCCGAATGAACCGCCAGTACCGCATCGGCGCGTACCTCGAAATGATCGACCGAGTCAACGGCGCGATGACGAACGACGGGCTTGGACCCGCTATCACAACCGACATCATCTGCGGCTTCCCCGGCGAAACCGAGGCGGACTTTGCCCAAACGCTCCAGGTTGCGCAGGGCGTCGGCTACCTCCACATGCACGTGTTTCCCTTCAGTCCCAAGCGCGGGACCGCCGCCGCCAGATGGACCGATTCATTCGTCGATGCGCCAACCACCAAATCGCGCGTGCGACGGCTGATCGATATGGAAAACGATCCCACAGATGGATTGTCGATCCGCTATCGCCGACGGCTCCTTGGCCGCACTGTCCGCGTGATTGTCGAGCAGCGCGACCGCGACGATCCGAACCTGGCCACGGGGCGGTGCGATCACTACGCGCTGATCCACGTCCCGACCGATCGCCCGCGCGGATCGGTCGTTCAGGTCAAGGTCACCGACGTCACTGCGACCCGCACGATGGGCGAGTTGGCCTGCACTGACGTCACACTGCCGGTGCTTGAAGTACACTCACCGGCACGTGAGCAGTCATGACCGAACCACCGGATAAATCACGGTCCCCAGGCTCCGCCGACCTCGACGCGAAGCTCCAAGCGGAGATCGAGGCGGCGCTGGGCGATATGAGCTTCGAGGACATGCTCGACATGGCGGAACGTCCTCGGCCCGACGCGAGCCACCAGCCGCTCGAACTCAAGACGGGCGTCATCGTCTCCATCCACCGCGGTGATGTGTTCGTCGAGTTCGGCCCGAAGTCCCAAGGCGTCTGCCCGCTCAACCAATTCGAGACTCCCCCGACCGTCGGCCAAAAGCTGCCGTTCGTCATCGACCGCTTCGATGCCAAGGATGGGATACTGATCCTCTCGCGCGAGGGGGCGGTGCGTAAAGCCGCGTATGACTCGATGGCCGTCGGCCAAGTTATCGAAGCGCGCTGCACCGGCACCAACAAGGGCGGGCTGGAGATGGAGGTCGCCCAACACAAAGCCTTCATGCCGGCCGGCCAGGTCGATCTGCGCCACATCGACGATCTTTCCGTCTTCGTCGGCGAGAAGATGCCCTGCGAGATCATCGAGCTGGACCGCAATCGCGGGCGCATCATTCTCAGTCGCCGCTCGACCCTTCAAGCGGAGCGCACGCGCTTGGGTGAGAAACTTCTGGAGGAACTCAAGGAAGGCGAACAACGATCGGCGGTCATCACCGCCCTCCAACCCTACGGCGCGTTCGCCGACCTCGGCGGAATGGACGGGCTCATCCACATCTCCGATCTTGCCTACCAACGCCTCAAGCATCCCTCCGAAGTCGTCAAGGAAGGCCAACAGGTCACCGTCCAGATTCTCAAGATTGATCGCGAGCACGATCCGCCCCGCATCGGCTTGGGCATGAAGCAATGCCTGGCCGACCCGTACGACGCGAAGGTCGCTGACATCTCAGCCGGCGACACCGTCACCGGCCGAGTCACTCGCATCATGCCGTACGGCGCGTTCGTCGAGCTTGCCCCCGGCGTTGAAGGGCTCCTGCACATTTCGCAGTTGGCCGGTAACCGCGTCAACAAAGTCTCCCAAATCGTCAAGCCCGACGAGATCATCACCCTCAAGGTGCTCGACGTTGATGCCAAGACGCGCCGCATCAGTCTTTCACTGCGCGCCGTCAAGCTCGAACAGGAAGCCGAGGTGCTCAAGCCCGACGATCCGGCCATCCGCAAGCTCAAAGCGAAGTTCGGCGCGGGCCCCCCGCTCAAAGGGGGAATTGGGTAGAGGAAGGCATCAAGGCATCGAGGCATCGAGGCATCAAGGCATCAAGGGTAAGAAGGTTGTGAGCGAGAATCGGGTGCCACTGACAGCGACCGAAGGGAGTCGTCAGTGTCTACCGTCAATACGCAACCGGCACGCATCCCGGCGCGCCGGGATGCGTGGCACCCGGCATCGGGCGCCATCTGATCCACTGCAAAGCCGGCGATGTCATCGCCGGGCATTACGAACTTTGCGCCCCACACTCCGAACACACGCCCCCGCCCCCGGAATTAACCCCGGACGTTCCGCGCAGGTCGTAGCCGCAGTTGATGCACCGCCCGCGCTTACGGCGGATAGAACGACGAATGATCCCGGGCAGCAGAATCAGGACACACCAACCGAAGGTATAGACGGAAGTATTGACGGCGAAGCCCCTCCAGAGAATCGCCTTGGGCATGGGCTGACCAGCAATAGTCCAGCCGTTGTGTTCCGCCGAGACGAATCTCGCGAAGGGTGCGCTGAGTAATTCGTGCAATTCGTAGGAGGCTTCAATCGCAGCAATTCGGCGAGGCCAACCGATCTCGGTTCGCCAGACACTGTATCTGACTATGTTGGTACGGCCAGCCGCGGGTGCGTTAACGGAATTGCTCAACGCCGCAACATCGATGCCGACTCCTCGATATATTCCATGATCATGCGACGGTTCCTGCGGCCACCACTTCCGCGCATTGCGACGCCATAGAGTCCGACTATCGTCGATAGTGTTCTCTTGAAATATCATCCCGATGACCATGGGCTCGAACGGCGTTCGATACCAAATGACCCACGCCACAGCGACGTTGAGGACCGCACCGAGGAGGAGGAACACTGCGAGCTTGGCGATCCGGCGGTTCATGACAATAAAGGATATTCATTCCATTAGAAGATCGCCGCGTGGCCGCGACGGCTAAACGGTGCGGTTCAGCGCCGCGGCGTGGGTTTAGCCCCGCCGGCTACGGCGGGCCGTGCGCCAAATGCCGCAAGTCAGCGCCAGCCCGCTACCGACGCCGCGTGGCCGCGACGGCTAAACCCTCACTTCAACCGTTCGCGCAGCTCGCCGAGCGTCGCCGTTTCGATCGCGTGACCTTTGAAGAGATCAACCTGCGCGTCGGTGAACATCTCCGGCAAACAACGTGTCAGCACAATCTCGATGCCTTCGTCCACAAAGCGCAGCCGATCGAGCCGACCCGATTTGGTCTGGGCGGTCTCGAACGCTGGTTCGTCGTAGTCGAAATCGGCCAGCACTTGGGCGATCTCTCCAATTGATGATTTGGTGTAGATGCGAATGTGGATCGTGACGCCCGCGTCGATCTGACCTTTGGCGGCCCGGCCGACGAGCAGCGTCGGCGCATCGGGCATGCCCTGCTGAAGCACGGTCATCAATTGCTCAGCGATCTCCCAGACATTACGAACCGACTCCGCGTAGCCCTCATCCCCCATCGCCTGCATGGACATGGCCTGGGCGTGTTGGCGGACTCGCCCCGCGCCCGGCATTGGCGCATCGTGGCAACCCAGTGCATGGGCCGCAGCGCGAATGGCGGCGTCAATGGACTCGGCCTGCCCGGTCTCGATCAATCGAGCCGCCTCACGGGCAATCTGGTCTGTGCGGGGATCGGTCATCCAACAGCTCGGTCAACCGGCCGAGGCATCGTATTCAGACCACGAGGCCGGCTCGACCAACCGCGATCCGATTGAGTGAGTCGCCCAAACAAGCCGACGGTGCGCCGATACTTGGCATTACGCTGCCGGTCCAGCGTTTGAACGCGCTTCTTGAGTGAGGCGTTGCACAGCAAGAGGCCGCGCTAGCGGCCCGCTGATTCAGGCCGATAACCACATTCACCCGTGGCGGAGCGCCGAGCTGGACGCTCGCATCGGCACGTAACTCTCGCTACCATAAGGTGATGGCGAACGCGCCTAACAATGTGAACCGTCCCACGATCGGCATCACCATGGGTGATCCGTCGGGGATCGGACCCGAGGTGATCGTCAAGGCGCTGTCCGATCCGCACTTGCGGCGAAAAGCCCGGTTCGTCATCTACGGCCTCAACGAACTGCTGGCCTACGCGGCCGACCAGCTCGAATACGATCCATATTGGTACCGCGTACAGCACGACTCCAATCGCACGAACAAGCTGATCACCGAGAACGTGGTCGTGCTCGATTTCGACGAGTACGACGGGTTCATTCAGTCGCCGCGCGGGCCCTCCAAGGCCGGCGGGATCGCGTCCAAGTCGTTTGTCGAAGAAGCGATCATCGATGCGACTCGACCGCCCGATCATCCGCGTCACATCGATGCGATAGTCACGGGTCCGATCTGTAAGGAAGCCTGGCATCTGGCCGGGTTCAACTGGCCGGGGCATACCGAGCTGCTGGCCTATCGCACCAAAGCCAAGCGGCACGCCATGATGTTCGTCTCACCTCGGCTTCGCGTCGTGCTCGCCACCACGCACTTGCCGCTGATGGATGTCCGCAACGTGCTGACGATCGGCAAGGTGTTCGATCCCATCGATCTGGGACATGAAGCATGCCAGCAGTTGGGGATCGAAGTGCCGAGGATCGCAGTGACGGGCCTGAACCCACACGCGGGCGAAGGCGGGCACTTCGGCGACGAAGAAACAAGGATCATTACCCCAGCGATCGAGGTCGCCCGGGAAGCAGAGATCAATGTGCAAGGCCCCTTCCCCGCCGACACCGTCTTCGTGGCCGCGGCCTCCGGCGAGTACGATCTCGTCGTGGCGATGTATCACGATCAGGGTCTTATCCCTGTCAAACTGCTGGGGTGGGACCAGGCGGTGAACTGGACGTTGGGCCTGCCGATTATCCGCACCAGCCCCGACCACGGCACCGCTTTTGACATCGCCGGGAAGAACAAGGCAAGCGCAGGATCGATAACCGCCGCGGTCGAATTCGCGATCCAACTGGCGTCGAATCAACGCGCAGCCCACGCCGGCGCCCCAAGTCAGCGCCGCGAACCGGCAGCGTGAGAAGGTGCTGAGTCTTCGGTAGACGACAATCCGCGGGTTGCCACCGCGCGGCTATCGCCCGCATGTGACGGAGATTGCACTTTGTCCCAATAGCTGCGGGCGTAGACGGTGCAGGGAAGCCCACGGGCTCAAGCCCGTGGGCGTCAGTCGAACGAGTATCCGCCGCGCGGGTATTCTTGGCCTCACTCAAAAATGCAAGCGCAAGCTCAGGCCGAGGATGAAGTCGCGCTCCATTCGCGCATCCAGATCCTGCCAAATTGGTATTTGCACCGTCGCCTCCAATGCCCATTTGCGCGTAACATATTGAATCCCGGGCGAGAGGAACAGCTCATGGTCGCCGTTGGTTTCGTAGGAACCATTGAGTTCAAGTACGGCGAACAATGCCGTCAATTTGTCCACTGTGTATTGCTCGGGATGCAGGCGATACACATACGCTGCGTCGTACCGTAATTGGTCAGGCGCGGGACCGCCTGCAGTGTTGAATTTCCACAAAAGGGCCGCATCAAAGCCATGCCGGCCGCGCGATTGCGTGTACACCAACCCCAACAGCGGATCATAAGAGTCGCTGGAGAAGTTGCTGTCTCCGCTGCGAACTTCCATGCCGCCCAGGAGGTTCAGCCGCGCGGTGTCGGTCGGCCCCGTATCGATGTGATAGAGCTGATACTTGACGAGTGCGGTCATATCCGCGAACCCTTCGTCGCGGTGCGTGACGCCTGAGAGGTTGTCATCGATCTTCCGGAACCGATACGGCGCGTTGAAGATCAACGTCAGATCAGGCTCAACGCCGTAGACGATCGTGGTCGAGAGCTGATATTGCTCGATATCACGATTCGCCATCGCGTTGACAAAATCAGCCTCGAAGTACCGAAGTTGCTGACGAACGATCATCGCCCCCTTCGCGGGCTGCAAAGCGCTATTGAAGTTGATCGCCTCTTGAGCTGAAACCATCGGCACACAACCAGCCGCGATCACGGCCCCAACAAGGTATTTATGATTCATCGGTGTAACCTTTATATATGCAGGTATTCAAGCGTCACGGCATCTCGATGCGGTCCAACGTGAAGCCGGAGTTATCAACCGCTTTTGCCATCGCTTCCTTCGTCGCCGGCATCGTCGGGTCCAAGACCATGACAACCTTGCCTGTACCCAGATCAATAATGATCTTCTTTATACCCTCGATCTTTTCAAGCTGACCTTCCAGATTCGTCGCACAAAACGGGCAGGCCATGCCCTTGATCCACATCGTGGCGACCGGTCCGGTGGGCATCGCCTCGTCGTTGACCGCGGCGAGGTCAACTTGGCCTTGCCCCTGCATTGACGCCGATTGTTGCTCGTTGCACCCAACCAATCCGAGGGCCAACACGCTATGAAGAATGATCATGCGATTCACGATTCGTTCCCTTTACAAATATCTCATTGTCATCAAACGTCACAACAGCGCAGCGAAACGCTGCCTGCTGCAGATCAACAGTAATACAAACTTCGCACGCTGCGGCTAGACGATGAGCAAACAGCTCAATCCAAGAAGTGACGCGGTGTGACCGCCGGGTGGGCGTTGCGATGCGCGCAACCAAGATTGCAATTGAACAGGAAACCGCCGCGCATCGAATTGATCGCACGACTGTGCCTGGCAATGATTAGAGCTCTTCACGCGGCGTTGATCGAGGAACAACTGCACAATGCCGACCAATGGACGGCAGCATTGGCACTCGCACGTTCCCAGATGCACACAACATGCCAGAGGGGTATCAACCGCCTCTGAGTTCAAGGCAGGCTGAGGTTCATCATCATCGCAATACGTTTGCCCGCCGCACGTGGCCGATGAGCCGGTCAGGTTTGCAGCGTTGGACGCGCCCACCACACGCCACGAATCGCCCAGCGCGATCGTCGTCGCAACGATCAGGAGAATCACAAGTGGTCGAACCTTCGCCATACGGCCTCCACCCTACCTTGGGCAACTCAGCGATTGTAGAGCGAGCCCTACTCCAAAGCGAGACTTTTATCCCCAATAGCTGCGCGGTGGCAACCCGCAGACTCTTGCGTCATACTGCCGCCGTGCCTGTCTACCTGTTGACGTTCCATGCCTATCGCTCCTGGAGACCCGATCATCCCAAGGGATATGTGCGCCAAGGCCACGGAATCCTCCCGCCGGATCATGCTATGGCCAAGCAATACGATCGAAACGCGACACATCCGCAGGTAACATTCGACAACGATTTGCAGCAGATTCTCGTCGAAGGCACACGCGACATCTGCGATCGCAGAGATTGGCGGCTGCACTACGTCGCAACCGAGCCGACGCACATGCACGCACTGATCAGTTGGCTGGACGATACGCTTCATTGGAAGTTTGTTCGCGACACGCTCAAGCGCCTCCTTGGCATGATGCTCGCCCAACATACGCAAACAAAGGGACGAAAGTGGTTTGTGCGCAAAGGGAGCAGGAAGCGCGTGCGCGATCAGGCCCACTACGATTACCTTATGAACGAATACTTGCCCAAGCACAGCGGCCGGCGGTGGTCTGAGCGGGTTCAAGGGGGAGTGTGAATTCTCAGGGGGCTAAGATCCGCGGGTTGCCACCGCGCGGCTATCGCATACAACAGGTTCAACAGTTCTCGCTCTACCTGCCTCCTCTTCCTCCGTGCCTCCGTGCCTTTTCGTCCATCCCCAGCTACCATCCTCGCCATGAGCACCACCGCCCCGGAAACGCCCAATACCTCCGCCGCCAAGTCGATGGAGGACATCGTCGCGCTGTGTAAACGCCGTGGCTTTATCTTCCCCGCTTCAGAAATCTATGGCGGCATCAACGGGTTCTGGGACTTCGGCCCGCTGGGTGTTGAACTGAAAAACAACCTCCGCGATGCGTGGTGGCATGACATGGTCCGCTGCCCCCCCGCCGGTCCCGATGGTGAAATGCTAACCATCGTCGGACTCGATTCAGCCATCATCCAAAACCCCAAAGTCTGGGAAGCCTCCGGCCACGTCGGCGGATTCAATGATCCGATGGTGGATGACAAGGAGACGAAGCAGCGATTCCGAGCGGATCACCTGTGGGGAGTCGTCCAACTTGAGCATCCCGATCGTTCCTACGACGACATGGTGGTCATTGGGAACGCCTTGATATCAGAAGGACGAGCAAATCTACTTTGCTCATTTGTGGCGCCGAGCCTCGGGGAAGCGATCGAATTCCTGGAGACAGCGAAGCCAAAGGCGGTAAACGGCCTTCGAATTCATAACGTGTGGGACGTGCCAGAAGCTGGCGTATCAAGGCTTGACGGAATCCTCCTTCGAACCGGCGACACACCCAAGACTTTGTTCGACTGCGTTGCAATTCCCGTGCCCCTTGCGGTTCAAGAGCGCGACTTTGAGTACATCCCGTCCCCGTTCACTGGCAAGAGAGGAGCCTTGACCGCACCACGTCAATTCAATTTGATGTTCAAGACGCACCGCGGAGTTCTCGAGGACGATGAGTCACTTTGTTATCTCCGGCCTGAAACTGCTCAGGGCATCTTCCTCAACTTCAAGAACGTCATCGACACGCAGCGTGTGAAGGTCCCCTTCGGCATCGCGCAGATCGGCAAAGCGTTCCGCAATGAAGTCACGCCGCGCAACTACATCTTCCGTTCACGTGAATTCGAGCAAATGGAGATGGAGTTCTTCTGTCACGAATCCGAAGCTAAGAAGTGGTACGACTTCTGGGTGCAGACGCGCCTTGATTGGTGGAAGTCGTTAGGCATCAGTGCAGACAACCTCCAGCGCCGCGACCATGATGCAGCTGAGCTCGCGCACTACTCAACCGCGTGCGCGGATGTCGAGTACCGCTACCCCTTCACCTCCCCCGGATTCGGTGAGCTGGAAGGCATCGCCCATCGCGGCTGCTTTGACCTCACCCAGCATCAAGAACATAGCGGCGCGAAGCTGGCGTACTTCGATCAGGAGCGAAACGAGCATTACCTGCCGCACGTGATCGAACCGGCGGCGGGGCTCAGTCGCGGCGTGCTCGTCCTCCTTTGCGAGGCCTATACACCAGACCCCGAGCGCCCGAGCAAAGTGTACATGAAGTTCCATCCCCGGATGGCGCCGATCAAAGCCGCCATATTCCCATTGGTCGCCAAGGAAGGCATGCCGGAGGTTGCGCAGAAACTCTACGACGAGCTTCGCACCAAGTACGCGGTGCAACTTGACGTCAAGCAAAACATCGGCAAGCGTTACGCACGGATGGACGAAGCGGGCACGCCGTATTGTTTCACGATTGACGGCCAAACGCTTGAGGATCAGACCGTCACCGTGCGCGAGCGCGACACGTCAAGCCAGGAGCGGATCAACATCGATCAGGTCGGGTCGTACCTGGCTGAACGAATCGGTGGTTGAGAATGTCGTTCGTGGAGCCGATCACATTCTGGGAGGCCTACCGCGACCAGCTTCGAGCGCTCGGCTCCTGGGCGGCATACCAGATAAGTACTGAATGGACGAAGATTGCCACCGAAGCTGCGATTGAAACATGCAATGAGTTTGGATTGGTGGCAGACCGTGAGTACCTTCGACTCGACGTGATGGGGTATCACCAGACGCGCCCCGGCACTTGGTACGACTGGCACCTGCGGGTCGCCTTTGAGCACGAGAACGGCGACGACTGGAACGATGAACTGTGCAAGCTGGCGCATGTGGTCGCAGACTTGCGAGTCCTCGTTGCATACCACGACTACACGAAATCCGAGGATCCGCTCCCGAGATTGCAGAGAGAGGTTGATCGGCTCGGCGAGCGACTTCATCGCGTGCCGAACTCGACTTGGTTGTTCATCTTCGGACCACGGCAGTCAGCCCCCGAGCGGAGATTCATGGCCTACACGCTCGATTTGTCGATGCAACTCACCGCCCTCCGTGATGAAGCTCCCCTGGCGCCACGGGACTGGCCGGACTGGCGCGCGTGATCCCGCTCGGGAACCAACCGGCGAAACCAGCATCCGTCGCGCGCGTCACAAACCTACCGAGACCTAACTGATCGCTGAGCTGATACGTTCAACACCGCCATCTTCCTCCGGTCGTCGCCGCCAAGACATGGGCTGCGGCGACTTGTTCTGCGCTATGAGCGGCCACGATGGATGGCGTCGGCGCCGAACTTGCTTTTGATCGTATCGGTAACGGCGTCCAATCGGCGGTGACGATCATCCGTTCGTTGGGTGAACAGATTGAACTGCTCAACTTCATCGGTGAATTGGCTTATCCCAACGCCGATCAGTCGCACGGGCTGAAATTCGGTCGCGGCCCAGGCGTCAAACAGATCGCGGGCTTCGGCGCAAATCAGATCCGTGCGATCGGTCGCCTCGTGAAACGTGGTCGATCGCGTGATGGTTTGGAAATCACCGAATCGAATCTTCACCGTGATCGTTCTCCCTCGAAGATCACCCTTGCGCAAGCGCATGGCCACCTTCTCAGCTTGGCTTCGCAGCACGTTGCGTACATCATCAGGATCAGCTCGATCCTCATCGAAGGTCTGTTCTTGACTGATGCTTTTTATAGCTTGGTCGGTGATAACCGGGCGATCATCTTCACCGCGACAAAGGCGATGGAGCTTTCGGCCGAGCGATCCGAAGTGTGACTCGAGCACGTTGCGCGGCCATGGTTGAAGATCGCCGAAGGTGCGGACGCCGAGGCTGAGAAGTTTCTGTTCGGTGGCAGGCCCGACGCCCCACATCTTGGTGATCGGCAGCTTGGTGATCGCCGGTTGGATCGAATCAGGCTCGATCACGGTCAGTCCGTCTGGCTTGTCGAGATCAGAGGCGAGCTTGGCTAGGAACTTGTTGGGGGCAACGCCCACCGAGGCAGTCAGGCCCAGTTCATCCCGGATGTGGCGCTTGATTCGCCCCGCGGTTTCTCGAGGCGTGCCGTGGATTCGGGCGGAGCCGGTCATGTCGAGGAAGGCCTCGTCAATACTCAGCGGTTCGACGAGTGGGGTAAACGACTCGAGAATCGCAAAGACCTGCCGCGAAACCTCGTTGTAACGCTGGCGGCGGGGCGGCAGAACCACGGCCTGGGGGCACAACCGCCTCGCCATCGCCATGGGCTGAGCTGAGTGACAGCCGAACGTCCGAGCTTCGTACGATGCGGCCGCCACCACGCCGCGGGGGCCGGCGCCGCCTACGAGCACGGGTCGGCCCCTTAGCTTGGGCTCATCACGCTGCTCGATGGCGGCGAAGAAGGCGTCCATATCGACGTGAAGGATGACGCGCGGGAAAGGCACCGGAATCATCGTACCGTACTGTGACGGTCGCCGACCTCGCTCACTACAGCAACCAGCCCGGTGCAGACCGCGGCGGGCTTGGTGCGCAAGACCTTGGCACGACAGAATATACGTCGATTCTTCTGCCCGGCCCCACGGGCGGTGAGGATTCGGTAGCATGTCGGTTCTGCAACAAGGAGTCGCGGCTCCGTGAGCCCACGCGGCCGATTGCGTTTGTAGCCTCTTGACACCTCCAAGGAGACCCATCGATGGATGACAGAACCTCCGAGTACGGCACGATTCTGGGTGCCGATGCAAAGTTCAAAGGCGACCTGTCGTTCGACTCCGCGGCGAAGATCCTCGGCAATTTTGAGGGCGCGATCAAAGCCAAGGGAAAGGTGTTCATCGCCGATGGTTCCACCTGCAAAGCGACGGTGACGGCGAAAGAGATCGAGGTCGAAGGCCACATCCAAGGCAACGTGCAGGCCACCGAGCGGGTCGAGATCAAGCCGAGCGGCCGAATCACCGGCGACATCATCGCGGCCAGGATGTCAATGGCCGATGGGGCGTCAATCGAGGGACACGTGCAAATTGGCCCGGCCGGGGCGACCGGCGCCAAGGCCAGCGCGTCCGCGGAAATGAAGCCGACGGCCCGACCGCAGTCAGTCAGCCCGGCCCAAGCGGCCAGAGTGAAGTAGGAAAGCCCACGGCGGACCGCAGCATAAACTCATGGACGAGGTGCTGTGTGTTCGATCATAAACCGGGCCGAGGCCCGCTTCGGGTATGTTGGAACCACAAGGAGGTGGAACTGACCGGCCATGGCAAAGAAACCGTCTGCCAAACGAAAAATACGATGCTACCTGTGCGGGCGAGGGCTCGAGGTCTCCACCAAGACCATGAGCACAACCTGCCCGGGGTGTAACCGCGCCATCAAGATCGAGGACGTGCTCGTGAAGAGTTACGTCCCGGTGAACGAGCTCCAAACGTGCGGGCGAATCAAGATTACCAAACGCGGCCGGGTCGCCGCCAGACAGATTCAGAGCGGCGAGGGCATCGAGTGTGAAGGGGCGATTGACGCCAACATCGAGACCGAGGGCAAAATGAAACTCACAAGGCTAATATCGTATGTGTCTATTGGTGTGCGTAAAAAAGAAGGGGATGATCTCCTTAGCGATGAACGAGAACTTTTAAAAAGTGCTGTGCTGGCCTCTGAGTCATTTGTTGAAGAGGTGGGCGAGGGAAGTGCACAAGAGATAAAAGTGCACGGACGCCCCATCGAGACAGCCATAGCAATATACGGACTTGAACACGGTCTATTACAAAAGGAACTTGAAATAGAAAACAAACGCCTTGATCTGCTCCATTTTGAGTCAAAGAGGCGTTTTGGTGGATCGATAAATATATTACCGCGGTCAAAAAAGAATCGTCTCTACGTAAGTGGTGCTCCCGAAATGCTTGTTGACAGCGCAACACACATTTATGTTGACGGAAAAAAAGTACTGTTTACACAAGCTAAGAAAAAGCAATTTAAAAGCGCGCAATTAAGGAGTAGTAGAGAAGGGAAGCGGCTCATCGGTGTTGGCTATAAAGATGTCGATTGTGACACCCTCCCTGTTCGGTGGGAAGAAAACAAACCTGATCCATTAACCGAAAACCTT
>JADFGE010000027.1 GCA_022567855.1 Planctomycetota bacterium
GGTCAATTCCGCGCATCTGGCCAGCCTCTCTTCGCCGGACGAGCATCGCTGGCTGCCGATCTTTTGGGCGCTTGATTACTTCAAAAGTTCACAGGCCCAGGATGTCCTCGAGGGCAACTGGACGATGGGCCCCGTGGAAGAGACCGCCGTGCCGAAGGCGACCAAGGCCCGCGCGGCGTTCATCGCGGCGATGGACCACTGGGACGAGGCGGCGGCCGACGCCGCGGTGGCCGGACTGGTACGCACGGCCGGCGCGAACGAAGTGTTCGAGTTGTTCGTCCGTTACGGGGCGCGGGACTTTCGCTCGATCGGGCACAAGGCGATCTGCGTGGCCAATAGCTGGCGAACCCTGCAGTGCATCGGCTGGCGACATGCCGGGCCGGTGGTGCGCTCGCTGGCCTACGCCCTGCAAATTCACGAGGGCGGCAACCCGGCCAAGCGCACTGGCGCGCCCGACATGCCCTGGCGGCGGAACCTCAAACTGGCCGCGACGATTCGCCAGGGCTGGCTGGAAGGCAAGCCCGACGGCGGCGTAACGCGCGAGATGATGGCCACGCTGCGCAGCGGCTCCGAGCAAGACACGTGCAAGAAAGTGGTCGAGTTGTTAAACGGCGGCGCCGCGGCGCAATCGATCTGGGACGGCATCCTGCTCGGCGCCGGCGAACTGCTCGCCCGGCAGCCCGGCATCGTCGGCCTGCACGCGGTGACCACCAGCAACGCCCTGCGTTTCGCCTTCACGACCACGGCCAACGACGAAACCCGCAAGATGATGCTCTTGCAAAACGCCGCCTTCCTGCCGATGTTTCGCAAGGCCATGGCGGGCCGCGGCAAGCTGCGCGACTTCGAGTTGGATAAGCTCCCGGCGGCCGAAGAGGGCGGCTCCGACCAGGCGGCCCTGGAGACGATCTTCCGCGAGATCAGCGCCGACCGCTCCGCCGCGGCCGGCCGCGTGCTGGCGTATCTCGACCAGCAGGGCGACCCGAAGCAACTGATCGACGCCGCCCGCGTGCTGGTGTTTCTCAAGGGCAGCGGCTCGCACGATTACAAATTCAGCTCCGCCGTGCTGGAAGATTACTACCAGGTCTCGCCTCCATGGCGCAACCGCTACCTGGCCTCCGGCGTGTTCAACCTCCGCGGCTCCGGCGGCCGAGACAACGCGTTGGTGGCAAGGACGAGAGCGGCGTTGAAGGGGAAATCTTGATATTTGTACATGCGGGCCGTAGCCAAACATGGCGAGCTTGGGTTGCCGGGGCGTATTCGTCCCGATTCCGCGAAAAACCCGAAGAGGCGGAATTGGCCTCAGCAGAATCGCAATAGGGTGTGGTAGATTTCGATCGGTTTTCTTCCCGAACCACGGCCGTGTCCCGATCGATAGGTGTATGGACACTCCGAAGTGACGGGCTCGTGACGCCAGGGGCTATATTGACGAACGGCGTAGTCTCCGGGCGAATCGACCAGTTTGTGGTGGAGTTTTTCGGCCCACGTTTCCTCGTCATCGGACTGCACATAACCAAGCATTCCGGCGCGAACGTCTTCACGCGCGTATTCGGCCCGCAGGAAACGGCCGAGTCCTTCACGTCCTAGATACCCAGTCACCGGGTAGTGTTTCCCGAGCCGTTTGCACTCGAAGCGGAAGCGGGTGCGCGGTGACAATTCAGATGAGACGAAGCAAATATCCAGCCGCCTCCGATGTTTGCCTCTCCGTCGTGGCCGACCTCGACGTTGTGGTTCATTAACCGGCGGGTCATCGCCGACGAAGTAAAACGGCATCCACTTGGTGGACCTTTCGTCAAGCACCGTGTCAATCGCTTCTATCAAATCACCCGTGATCGCTGGTTCTTCGTCTGTTGCATGTTGTCTTGGATTCAAGCAATTGTATCCGAGCACGATCAGCCGGTGGACGCGGGGAACAAACAAGCGATCGTAGTCAGCGAGGTTACTCGACGGACGTCTGGGTTGATGAGATCGAGAGCTATTCACGTCTAGCTTTCCACTCCTTGGAGTGTTTCGGCGATGATTTCTCTGGCGTCGATCATCGCCTGACTTTCGGTCCAGTGGAATCGTTGCATCGGCTTGAAGATGTAGGTCCGTGTGCCTTCATAGATCCGCAAGTTGCGATCGAAATAGATCCACTGCGCCCGCTCAACTCGCAGGCGCTGCCGCGTCTTTTCGAGTTGCTTCGCGCCAGCAGCATCGGCTTTGATTACGGTCACCTTGTGCGGCATCGCTGATTGCCTCACCAGATTGATTTGAATCATGCCGGACCATTGGTCGTAAACCACACAAACATCGTGGCGCTTGGGCAATTCGCCATCGATGAAATCGTCGAGTTCCGATTTGAGACGACGGGCGTATGTTTCAAGCTCCGGCTCTTTCGGCGCACGAATGGCCCTTTCGCCGGTTTTGCCGTCGTTGAGAGCCAGCCGAACCTGGACCAGGTCATGGATCAACGCCCTTTCACTCGTCTCGAGATTCAATGACTCGCTGACCATCTCATTCAGTTCAGCGAGCAGGCGCTCAAGTTCGTCGTTCGCATTGTCCGGTGGCAAGAAAGTCGTTTGCCGATCGCGCCCTGGCGCAACTTCTTTCTTACGGCTTAGCCTGCGTGGAGTCGTTTGTGTTAGCTGCGAGTGAAGCTTCGACCACGCTCGCAACTTGGCCGGCGACAATGCCGCAATGCCGACGGGTAGGCGTCTTAGAGCTTCGAGCGTAGCGCGATCGCGTTTAACGCCAAACTCCGTCGATGTGAAGAATTGATGGTAGTAAACAAAATCGGAGCTGATGTACAACGACAACGCTTTGAGAAAGTCCTTGTCTTCGGCGGGACTTGCGATTCCGATTTGACGTGGTGGAACAATTAGGTACTGGTCGCTATAGACTGCAAAATTCCGGGCTGCACTAACGATTACATGTGGAGGACGACAAACAACGAGTCCTCGATAGCCACGTCGAACACTTGCATAGAACTTTCGGTTCTCTTTGAGAGCGGAATTTGGAAACACGAAGATCCTGCGCATGCGTTTCAACTGAGTCGAGTCTAACACCTTTTTCCCCACAACCTCTTCTACCCAAATGTTCTTTCCATCGCCCTCTGGAACGTGTTCGGCTTCCAATGCGGGACCTTCCGCAATGTCGATGACGTCATCTCGCTCCAGTTTCGATATCAAATCAAAGCGGCGTTCAAGCTTCGCCAACAGTCGGAGATCCAGCGATGATCCCCACATCGCCAACTTCCACGGCAGCCCGTTCCCATCCGCCACTCGAATCGTTGGAATGTCACGGACTTCACTCGCGTTAATGACAATGCTCCACGTTTCGTTTCGTACACCTTGTTTGATAGGTCGGGTTGGCTCTTGGTTGGCGACCATGGGCGAATACGTTCGCACAAATTCATCATCGTCGAGACCGGCGGCACCGTCACTTCGCAACTCATAGAAAAACGCTGCGGCCGGAACACGAAACCGCTTGGCGGATATCACCTCGGCTAAATTTGAGAAGTTGACGACCGTGTTGACCTTGGCTTGCTGGAAGAACGCCTGCCGAAAACCTCTTGCTGGATTCTCGAACAGCGTCATGGCGGGCAGAAAGAGGGCGATTTCACCATCGTCAGCGGCATACTTGAGCACTTCCCAGGCGAACGCCCTCGCCACCTGATTGCCGCCGACGGGTCGTTCCTTTTCGTTTGCCTTGATCCACTTCCACGCGGGCCGGTCATGCTTGTCGAGCTTGTCGGGGTTCAAACGTTTCCAGGGCGGATTCCCGACGATCCAGTCGAATCCTTCCTGCAACGGCGGATGCTCGTTGGAGGGATTCTCGAAAAAGTTTGCGCAAAAGATGTTGTTGTCACGAAGCACGGGGAGTCGAAACTGAGTCCGACCGCGGCTCTCCAGGTCGGGTGGGTCGACGTAATCGAGCAAGGTCAGAATGAGGCTCAACTCGGTGACGTTGCAGGCATCTACTTCGACGTCGATTCCATAAATCGATCTCTGCAACAACTCGCGAAGCTGACCCGGCTTCGGGCTGCTGCCGGGTGGAAACTCCTTTTCGATCAACCGCCGATAGCATTGCACGAGAAACGCGCCGGACCCGCACGACGGATCGAAAACGCGCATTCCTTTCTTGAGCGGTCGGCGCTCTTCCAATTCCGCCAGCATTAGATTGACGACGGGAATCGGCGTGTAATAGGCCCTCAACTTGCGACCACGGCTAGACTTATTTGACTTATTTGGCTTATCTGGTGCATGGAGAAACTGCTCGTACACCACCGACAGTGTTTCGATGGGGATATGCGAGAAATCGTAAGCCTCGAAATCGAGGCTTAGCTGTCGATCGCCGATTTCAGAGACTTCGTCACCCGAGAACACGCCGGCGACGCAACGAAGGTGCTTCTCAGTGGGTGCGTTCTTGCCGCTAAACTGGAGCGGAAAGACGCTGCCGTTCAGCCACTCATCCAAGTGTTCGACGACTGCTTGAAGGCCGTCAATCGTGGCCTTGTGACCAAACACTGACGACCGGTCAACGCCGAATTTCGCAAGCTTCTTTGTCGACAAGATATCGCGATCGCGCAAATAGTGCAGATAGACATATTTGCCGATCAGCGCATGGGACGTTTTCCTCTTCAACCCATTGCTGCATAACCAACGGTCGAGCGTCCGCAGATTGTCGAGTAGTTTCCAATCGACGCGGTACTGGGGCGTAACGTCCTGGCCGCGCCTGCGCCACAGTTGTCCGGTGTCGATGGAGTCGGCGTGGAAGTCCTCAACAAGTTCGGAAATGCCATTGAAATCCGTGAGCGGTTGCAGGACGCCCGTTGTCTTTCCTCCGATCGTTCGACCGTGACGAAAACCGGAGTATCATTTGATCCCCAGCGGCGTATGGACGATCAGAAACGGGACCACGTTCTGATTCCAAGCAAGGCGGTGAACTTCATCCGCGGCCTTCTCGGAATCCGCCTTGCAGACGTAGACGACGGGAACGAGGGATGCGGACGCATCCGTCGCCGGACGCAACGTGTAGACACCTTGCAACGCAAGCGATTGGCGCGCACGGCGAAAGATATGGCCAAAATCGCGAGCGGTCTCAAATGACTTCTGCCGCCGGCGCAAGAATCGCGGCGAATCGCGGTAGCCAAGTTCAGCGAGTAGGTCCGATATCGCCGTCATGTCAAACTATGCAAAGAGACTCGCGATACTTGGCTGTGCTGAATGCTGAACAAAAGTATATACGATCTACCGGCAGGGCAGCAAGCCAGGATGCTGTTGTACCGAATTGACGTAATCCGATCGTGAAATAGCGCCCGCTAGAACCAGACTTGCGTGCCAAACACCATGCCGTTGAGTTCGACGTTGCCGATTTTTCGGTAGTCGTAGCCGGTGAAGAAGTGCAGGCGGTTCCACATCACGCCGGCGGTGACGTTGAAGTGGAAGTAGTCGCCGCCGCCGAGCCTGCCGAGGTCGATCTCGCCGGAGTAGATCCAAGGGTGGCGGGGAAAGAAGTCGGCGCGGAGTGTGAAGTTGGCGCCGTAGTCGGTGTCGACCGAATCGTCAAACCAGTTCATGCCTACGCCGACGCGCCACAACGAACGCTCGGTCTCGATCAACCGGAACAGCAGGTTCGCGTCTCCGAGGTCGATTCGATCGTGCCCCATGCCCGGGCCGAGGTCTTCGTTGAACACGGTCCACTCGGCGTCGAAGCCCCAGCGGCTACAGCCTTCCATCAGCAGACGTCCGCCCCAGTGTTCGATGCTGTCGAAGTCACTGGCATAATCGAAGCTGAACCGGCCGCTCCAGCCGCGCCCCGGCACAAACGCTCCCTCGTCCTCGATCCCCGGCAGCAACACCCCCGGCGCCCCGTCGGCATAAGGGAAGCTGGCGAAGCGGGCCGGCGGAGTGTAAATCTCTTCGACGGAGTAATAGCTCTCGTCGTAGAAGTGGTCGTCGTGATGATGATGGTCGCCGCCGCCGGAGAACAGCCCCTCAAGAATACCGCCCAGAATGCTGCCCAAGATGCTATCGTCATCATCGTCGTCGTGATGTCCGCCGCCTCCATGATGTCCGCCGCCGCTTGAAGACGAGCCGCCGCCGCGCACTGCGCTGCGGGCCGAATCGAAAATGCCGGCCCGGGCAACCGTCGAGGTGAGCAGCATCGACACCACGCCAGCGACGACCAACAGCTTGAGGGTGGCAGCGACGAATCGGGGAGCATTCATTCTGGTGACCCAGCGAGAAGAGACAGAAACACTCAGCGCAGTCATAGCGAAAGACCCCTGCTTGGGGGTGCAGGAGGATACGAAAGCGGGCCGCGCGTGTCAACGCCACCCGATTCGGCGCTGCGGTTGGCAAAAATCGGCGATCGGACAACCAACTTGCGTTTTCATGGGCCGATATGTATAAATATCTACTGATGCGTCGCTCGCCCGCGGAAAGGAAAAACCATGCTCACGATCTTTGACGGAAACGAATCGATCGACCGCCGGGCGATGCTCCGCATCGGCAGCTTGGGGCTGGCCGGGCTAACGCTGCCGACGCTGTTGGCCGCGCGGGCGGCGGCGGGCGAGAAGAACGCTCACCTCAGCGGCAAGTCGGTGATCTATCTGTTTCAACAGGGCGGGCCAAGCCAGTTCGAGACGTTTGATCCCAAGCCCGACGCCCCCTCCGGCATCCGCGCCGCCACCGGCACGACACAAACCAAAGTGCCCGGCTTGCTCTTTGGCGACACGATGAGCCGGCTGGCCACGCTGGCCGACAAGCTGACCGTGGTGCGTTCCTTCCAGACCAACAACGCCGGTCACAACATCCAACCGATCGTCGGACCCGATTCACTGAATACCAACATCGGGGTTCATTACGCCCGAGTGGCCGGCGCGACGCGGGCGTCGTCCGGAACGCCGACCAATGCCGTGATCTATCCCAGCGCGGTTAGCGAAGAGGTGCCCGGGCCGCAAGCTCGCGGAAATCTCAAGGCCACCGGCAGTTACGGTTCGGCATACACTCCGTTCGTGCCGGGGGCGGGTGGCGAATTGCAAAACGACATGAAACTGAACCTGCCGCGGGAGCGATTCTTCGACGATCGCCGCTCGCTGCTCGCGCAGATCGACCGGCTCAATCGCAAGATGGACGCCGGCGGCCAGATCGAGACGATGGATAAGCTGCAACAGCAGGCCTATGGGTTGTTGCTCGGCGGCGGCGTGGCCGAGGCCTTGGACCTGTCGAAAGAAGATGCCAAGACGGTTGCCCGTTACGATACGAGCCACTTCGCCAAGAAGGGGCAGTGGAACAAGGCCAAGCGGGGCCAGGCCGGCTATTACGACGCCCAGGCCGCCACGATCGGCAAGCTGCTGCTGCTGGCCCGGCGGCTATGTGAGGCGGGCTGCGGCTTCGTGACGATTCATGCCAGCTACGCGGGCGTGTGGGACATGCACGCCGACGGCAACAACCTGAACATGGTCGACGGCATGCAGGCGGTCGGCCGCAGCTTCGATCACGCGGTGGCGGCCTTTATCGAAGACCTCGAAGAGCGCGGGCTGACCGACAAGATCATGCTGGTGGCCAGCGGCGAAATGGGCCGCACGCCGAAAATCAACAAGAACGGCGGCCGTAACCACTGGGCCAAGTTGGCCCCGCTGCTGCTCCACGGCGGCGGGGTGCGCGGCGGGCAGGTGATCGGCCAATCGACCCGCGACGGCGGCGAGCCGGCCACCGAAAACCTCACGCCGAAACATCTGATTTCGACGATTATGCACACGCTGTTCGACGTCGGACAACTGCGTCTCGCCCGCGGTGTGCCGCCACAGGTCGCGCGGCTGACGCAGGCGCAGCCGATCGTCGAGGTTTCTTGAGGCTCGCGGTCGATGCAGGCAGGCCGTGGCACCGGCGTCGCGCCGGTGATCTCCCGGTGTCTCACAGGCGGGACGCCTGTGCCACCGTTCATTCAGGTTCCGCCCGACAGGCGGGACCTACGGCATCTTTATGGTTGACTTGGCTCCATCGGCGGTTAGGCTGATAGCTGACGAGAGACACATCTAGCCCGGGAGATTGACCATGAGATGCTACGCCGCGATGTTGGTGATGCTGGCCGCCGCGCCGGTTCTGGCTGAGGAAAAGAACGAAGCGCCCAGAAAAGTGCTGGTCGTGCAGCAGCCGTTGTTCGTACGCCAGGCGAAGCCCGAAAAAGCAGGGAAGCCTGTTCGTGTCGAGTCTCGCAAGGTGATGGCGCTGTTCCAACACGCTCAGGGCGGCAAGGGCGAAGGCTTGGCGCGGCTGGGTGACGGCAATGAGTTGGAATTCCTCTCGGACCTGATGGCCAACCTGCTCTCGGGTAACACCGTCAAGCTGCTGGCGGAAAACGAAGTGGAGCTGCTCTCGGGTAATGAGTTGCTCTCGGGAAACGAGTTGCTCTCAGGTAACGAAGTTGAGCTGCTCTCCGGCAACAGCGCGACCTTCATGTCGGGCAATAAGTTCAGCCTCACCATCAACATCACCGACAGCGGCAATGACAGCGGCAACGAAAGTGTCGAGGACGAGGACGACGAGCTGATCGTCATTCGTGATCCAGAGGATCAAGTCCACAGCTTCATCAAGTCCCGGACCATACGCATCATCCGTCTGGTGGACCCCAAGCCCGGCCAGCGGGGGACGGTGGTTCTGCGCAACGGCCAGACTCGCCAGGGCGTTCTCGTCGAGGACACGTTCGAGCACGTGCTGCTGGAGGTGGACGGCATGCGCGCCAAGCTCCTGCGTGAGGTGGTGGACTACGTCGTGCTCGAACCAACCTTCCAGCAGCGTTATCAGCGATACAAAGCCGGCATCGGGCCCAACATGCACCAGCAGCATCTGGACCTGTGCCGATGGCTGTTCCAACTGCGCAAGTACGAGCTAACCAAGAAGGAGCTCGTCGAACTTGTGCGGAACAAGCCGACGCCGGAAGCACAACAGTTGTTGACGATCGTCACCGCGCAGCTCGCGCTGAGCAAGCCTGCGGATCGATCGACGCCGAGCCAGGAGACCGACGACCCCGCAGCCCCCGCCCAGGACGCGGATCGCAAGACCGGACCCGTGCTTGAAAAGGACTTGCTGCCGACGGAGATTCTCAGCCGGCAGGACGTCAACACGATCCGGGTCTTCGAGATCGACTTCCACAATCCGCCGCACGTGGTGGTGAGCGCCGACACGATCCGCACACTGATCGAGGACTATGGGACGAGCAAGCTGATCCCCATTGGTCAGGCGCGGACGGCGCTGTTCCGTGCCGAACCGTTGGAGATCGTCCACCTGATGTTCCGACTGCGGGCGCGGGAGCTGTACGGCGAGATCCGGGTGCAGACCGAGCCCTATTCGCTGAACCTGTTCCGCCGCCGGGTCCACGACAGTTGGCTGATGAACAATTGCGCCACCAGCCGGTGCCACGGCGGGGTTCATGCAGGTCGGTTCTTCCTCCATGGCCGGGCCCACAAGGATGATCGCGTCCGATATACGAACCTGCTGATCCTGGAACGGCTCGATTTGGATCCCCAATGGCCGCTGATCAACTACGACGAGCCGACGATGTCGTTGATCATCCAGTATGCCCTGCCCCGCACCCTGGCCCGCAAGCCCCACCCGGACGTGCCCGGCTGGAAGCCCGTCTTCACCCGGAGCAACCAGAGGCTGCTTCAGGACACGGTCCAGTGGATCGAGGCGATGCTCCAGCCCCGGCCGGACTACCCGGTCAGGTACGAGCCGCCCCAACTGCTGGGGAACGGGCCCCAAGCGTCACCCGCCAAGGCCCGTGTGCCCCGCTGACCAGACTTGCGGGCCCTCGGGAACCGCCTCGACTTGACGATAGTGCCCTGATTCAAGATCAGCCCATCACTGGTAGAAATCACGGTCAGTTACACCGTTGTCTGCCGTCAATTTGAACACACGCCGAATGGACGCAACCACAGCCTTCGGCTTCTCCTCGCCGTCGTTATGGCATTTGATCGGGTGCTTCACCAACCCCCCATCGACCACACCAACGAGCATCCTATGGGACCCCTTCCCACGCGCCTTGACTTCATTGATTCCATAGCGCCGAAGGGTCTTGAGCAGTTTGCGGTACTTGAGGGGCCGATCCGGCATCTATGCGAACTGTAGAGACCTAGTGTCGAATCTGGAAACACGGCTCGGCAGGGTGATCGTCCTTCCGGGCGGCTTTCGGAAGCGCTTTGCCCTCGCGTATAGTTCCCAAATCTCAGGTGGGGCTGCCCGGTATATAGATCGCAGGTTACCATCTCTCATGGCTTCCTCGATCTTGATTCCGCATAACTCGACCGCGCTGGAGAGCGCCTCAAAGGGAGAGTCGCCCTCAGCTACTACATCCATTTCGAGGCAGTGCGAAATCCACCACTGGCCTTCACGGTACACCACTCCGCGAAGCTCGATGTTTGGTACCTCAGAATCCATCGCGTATGAACCCTCCGTTCCCTGCACAATAGTACCTTCTGATCGGGAGGTCTGGTAGTATAAGCGAGGCAATTCCGACACGCGAGAGGTCGGCTGCATACCCCTTTTGTCAACACCTGGTAGGCGCGGATGGCATCCCACGATTATAGGACTTTGTTTGGTCTCCTGTTAGAACCTACCTCGACCCGGCGATCGAACCTTACGCAGCGGCGGTGTGGCTGATACACTGGCGGGTTCTTCCGTTTCCCCAGTTTCGAGGACGTTTTATGAGCAATCTGGACCGAGCACTCGTTATTGTGATCTGTTGTCCCCTGGTGGGGGGCGCCGTGTTGAGTAGCGGCTGTGAGGACAGTGCAACGGCGCGGCGTACCGAGGTCCAGGCGAACCTGGCCACGGTCAGACACGACCTCTGGGCATCGACGGCGATCGCATCGGATCCCACCCCACAGGAGCGAACCGCCGCCGAGGCCAAGCTCAAAACTCTGCTGACCATGCTCGCCGATACTGATGGCGCCGCCCCCGGCCAGCAGGCGGCGGCCTCGCTTCTGGCCTCGAACGTGCATCGCAAGATCGCGGCCATGACGCTGGCGGGGGTCGGGCGGCTGGAAACCGAGCAGCGCCGTCGCCGAGACGTCCTTGGGGGCATGATCGACGCCGCCGCCGAGCTCCATGCCCTGGCCGGAAGCCTCGAAACCATTGACACCCAGGCCCAGCATCAACACCTTGCGGCCAACCGGCAAAACGCCCAAGCTCGCCTCGCGTCGTACGGCGAGGCGATGGCCGCCGCGGATGCGCCGATCGCGGCCCTGACCAACGCCAACCGAGACGATCAGACCGAGATCGATAACCTGCGCGCCCAAGCCAATCAACTCATGCGCGACGCGAGCGAACAGGGACCGGCCGCAGGCTACGGCGCGTACGAGCAGTCAGTGCAGTTGGACCGCGATGCCGACCACATCCAATACGATGTCTCCCAGCGCGACCTTGAACTGGAGTTCACCCTGCAGCCGGCACGGGCCCTGGCTCAGACCCGCGCCGGCTATACCCAGTCCTTGATCGGCGCCATCGACGAGTCCAGCGCCGCGATCAATGGCCTGCTCCAGACGTTTAGCGACGAGGCCCGCACTACGAGAAAGACAATCGCCCAACTTCGAGACGTGATCGTGGCTGAACTCGGTGAGCTGAATCAAACGCGAACCAACGAGTTGGCGGACGCTTACGAGCAAGCGGCGAAGCAGTTGAGCGCCGCTGCGAACAAGGCCGAGAACGCCGCCAGGCTCGGGCAAGGCGAGTCGGTCCCGGCCGCCCGCATCGAAGCGGTCCGCGCCGACCTGGAACTCGGCCACATGCACTGGTCGGCGGCCCAGGCCTGGCAGGATCATGGGGCGTTGCTGGACCGCGTCCAAGCGTCCAGCGGCGCACTCGGCAGCGCTTCGATGGTCAGCGCACAAGTCACCGCGGCCCGCACCGCCCATGCCGACGCTCTCGATAACGCCAAGAACGCCTACACCAATGCCCAGAGCCAACTCGGTCGGGTCACCGGCCGCAGCGCCGGACCCCAACTGGAAGCCCTCAAGCAGGACGTGCAGACCGCGATCTCCGCCCTCTCCGGCGAGACGGTCGATCTCACGCCCGCCCCGACTCCCCGGGCCTCCCGATCTCGCCGCCCCAGCTCACTCGGGGCTGGCGCCGACTCACCCGAGGCGCTTCTCGCCGCGATCAATCAGGCTGACAGCCTCGCGTCAATGACCAACCTCTTCGTCGAGCTGACGTACGTCAAGTTCAGCAACGCCGCGGAGCGCGAGCTGTACTCGATCATGATCACCTCGGCTCGGGCGTCACTCCAACTCGAACAAGCCCTTCAGGAACGATTCGGCACCGGCCTCATGGAGCTCACCCAAGCGGCGTGGGGCGGCGGTGCGGACATGTTCGGAGGGCAAGCCGGCTTCGGATTCGGCGAAGCGCAGGTTCAAGACGCCCGCCTCGGGGACGTGGCCGGTGACAACGGCACGATCATTGTGACCTCCGCCGGCCAGACCGATCGAATGCCGATCATTCGCGTCAACGGCCGGTGGTACGTCGACGGCACGACCGCGTCCGGCGATGGCTTGGCAATGGGAATAGGCGGCGAAGGCGCCCAAATGTTCAAGACCATCATGCAGGACTCGATCAGCAGCCTCAACGACCTGACGAACCGTATCCGCGCCGGGGAGTTCACCTCGATCGAGCAAGTTCAAGAGGCGCTGACCGGATTCACACAACAGATGCAGCAGAAGTTCATCGACCAAGGCGCCGACTAGCCCATCGGAAACGCCGGGCAGTGAATACGTCATCTGCTGTCGGCACTCCACGACGAAGGATTCTTCATGCAAGCCGGTGACCACGCACCACGCCGGTCCGCGATCCGATGGCTGTTCGTCGCCAACGGGCTCTACTACGTCGTGGCCGCGATCGGACTCGGCATCGCTTGTTTCATCATGCCGAGCTTCCCCAAAATGATCGTTGATACCAACGCCGCGAAGATCAGCGATCTGCCGGCCGCGGTCCGTTGGATGATCGATCACCGCGTTTGGCTGCCGCTGGCGGCGGGGCCGCTCTTGGCGTGCGGCGTTATCCTCACTTTCACCTCAAAGTCCCGCTGGATGTGGACGATTCTCGGGCTCGTCGCCGCCATGGTCCCCTTGGGCGTGGTCTTGTACTGCTTCATCGCCGCCATGGCCCCGCTCTACGATCCGCCCCCCCTTTAGAAGCCGGACCTGACGAGTCTTGAAGCCGGACCTGACGAGTCTTCGAGGAAGGTCCGGGTCTCCCCTATCCATTCAAAACAACCTCAGCCGTCGTTCGCACAATCTCACATTCCGATTCATCTTGCGCTATTGCTTCAATCTGCGCCCGCAGCGCGTTGCAATCAGAGTTCGCCTTCACATTCCCCGCTGCGATCAGCGCATTGCGCTTCATCATCGGAAGTTTCGCGCGCTTCATCGGCGAGGTCCTGAACATCACACGCCTCGCCCCTTCGTCCCACCCCAGTACGGTCAGCAGATCAAAACCCTCACGCCGCGGCGCATAGGCGTCATGCGACTCGGCCTCAGCGCTGCGGGCCGTCGGCTGGTTATGCGGGCAAACCTCCTGGCAGATGTCGCAGCCGAAGATCCAATCACCCATCGCCTCGTGAAACTGCTCGCCGATCGGACTGCGATGCTCGATCGTCAAGTAACTGATGCACCGTGTCGCATCCACCGACCAGGGCGTGATCGCGCTCGTCGGGCAGGCGTCGATACACCGCGTGCAACTTCCACAGGGATCGGCGCCTTCCGCTGACGGTGTGGGCACAAGCGCCAGCGTCGTGATGATCTCGCCCAATAGCACATAGCTCCCAACGCCCTCCTGGATCAGCAACGTATGTTTGCCAACCGCACCCAGCCCAGCCCGCTGCGCGTGCTCCCGCTCCAAAACCGGCGCCGTATCGACACAGACACGAAACGTTTCGTCCGGAAACTGCTGCGCCAACTCGTCCGCAAGCTGATGCAAACGCTTCTTCATCACCACGTGATAATCATCCCCCCGCGCATACCGCGCAATCTTCCCCTTCTCGTTTTCTTCTCCCCCCTCGATGCCTTCCCCCCCATATCGATCGGCGACACAGATTATTGATTTCGCCCTCACCCCCGGAAGCATCGTTCGTACATCCAACCGCTTCTCGACGTTCTGCGCAAGGTACGCCATCTCCCCATGCTTCCCCGCTTCAATCCACGCGCGGTACTCGCCTTCGTAACTCGTCGGCTTCGCCTCGGCCACCCCCGCCAAAGCGAACCCACGCTCACCGCACAGCCGAAGTAC
>JADFGE010000028.1 GCA_022567855.1 Planctomycetota bacterium
CGTTGCCGATTTGGTGTTTGTGTTTTCACTGCCAGCACTTGGCATCCCTATGACAGAACGAGGAATCTGGCGAGGCATCGCCTTGCTCGTAGTAATCCTCTGCGGATCATTGCTTGGTTTCTTGTTTCACCGAACTATCCGACGATCCTTGTGGAAGGATCTATCGCGCGCTGGAATCGCGATCTGCAAGAACTGCGGATATGACCTCACGGGAAACGTCTCACGGTGCTGCCCAGAATGTGGGACTGACCAATCCGCGTAGCTCACAGAAGGCGTCCGCGACCTATTGATTCACATGCGCCCAATGATCCGCTACCATAGCCGCATGACAACAGCGATCTCGACCGAGCAAATCAAGACCATCGTTCACGAAGAGCTGGCTGATCTCGTGTCCATTCGACACGATCTTCATGCTCACCCCGAGTTGGGATACGAAGAGCGCCGCACCAGCGAAATTGTCCGCCGGGAGCTGGACAAGGCCGGCGTGTCGTATGTCGCCGATCTGGCCGGCGGCACTGGCGTTCTCGCGCATTTGCCGGGCGAAGCTGATCGGGCGATCGCCCTTCGCGCGGATATGGACGCGTTACCTATTCTCGAAGAGAACGATGTCGAGTATCGCTCGACGATCGACGGCGTCATGCACGCCTGCGGACACGACGGCCATACCACCGTCTTGATTGGCACGGCTCGGGTGCTGGCGAGGCTCGCCCGGATGAGCGCGCTTCCTCGCCCCGTCACGTTCATCTTCCAGCCCGCCGAAGAGGGCGGCGCCGGCGGCCAGCGCATGGTGGAGGAGGGTTGTCTCGACGGCTCGCGCATCGGGCCCGCCGTCGAAAACGCCTTCGGCCTCCACGGTTGGCCCAGGCTTCCCTTGGGGGTCGTGGCCACGCGCCCCGGAGTCTTGCTCGCCGCTGCGGATTCGTTTGATCTGACGATTCATGGGAAAGGTTCGCACGCCGCTTGGCCGCACATGGGCTGCGATCCCATCGTCGCCGCCGCCGCCATCGTCGGCGCATTCCAATCGATCGTGACGCGCAGTGTCGATCCGCTGGATTCGGTCGTTATCTCCGTGACACAACTTCAAGCGGGTAACACCTACAACGTCATTCCCGGCACGGCGAAACTTGCCGGCACGGTGCGCAGCCTCACCCCGGAAGTTCGCGATCTTCTGCGCCAGCGCATGCAGACGATCGCGGACGGAATCGCCCAAGCGCATCGTTGCACGGCTGAGCTTGACTACCACGACGGCTATCCGCCGACGGTCAACGATCCCGAGGCGGTGTCGATCTTCCGAACGGTGTCCATCGAAGCGATCGGCCCGGATCACGTTCACGAAATGCAACGGCCCGTCATGGGCGGCGAGGACTTCGCCTTCTACGGCCAGGTTGTCCCGGCCTGCTTCTTTGTGTTGGGACTGGTTCCGGCCGGTGTCGATGATCCGCCTGATCTGCATCAGCCGAAGTTTAATTTCAACGACGATGCGATCCCGCTGGGCATCGAGCTCTTCTGTCGGCTCGCGCTGCGCGAGTAGCACGCCGGAATCCGGCACGGTGGGGTCGTAGCGGACCTCCCTCGATCAATCGCGGGTGGATATCCGAACGCGGATTGACGGTATATCCTATAGGTGAGCCGAGTGGCTCGTCATGCTGCCGACGGGAGCGATCGTCATGATTCGTCTAGCTCTGTCTGCGCTAACGTTCATCATCTGCGCGGCTGCGAATGCGCAGACCGACGATTCGCGCAACGCGGCCACCTGGTATCGCCGGGCGTTTGAACGCTTCGCGTCAACCAACGTCTCGCAGGACGAATGGGAGGCAATCTGGAAATACCAAGAGAATCCCAGCGCGGGCCCTTCGGACACGGTCCGGCAGGTTCTTGCTCGTTTTCAACCATCGTTTAGCGCACTGCGTCGCGGTTCAAGACAAGCGTACAGTGATTTTGCGATTGATTATGAAGCAGGCTGGGACATGTCACTGGATCATCTCAGCCCTCTTCGAAGCATTGCGTACATGATGTTTACAGATGCACGGGTGCGACTCCATGATGGCAACTCAGCCGCGGCTGCGGACAACATTGCCACCCTCTACCGACTGGCAAAGCACCTACCGGGCGATCAAATGATCATCAGTTCGCTCGTGGCAAACGCGATCTTCAAGGGTTCGGACGCGATTGCAGAAACCGGTTTCGATCGCGGCGCATTCGATCCGGCCAACGCCGCCAAGATGCTCAAGGCGTTGGACGGCCTGGCGCCCAAAGATCCATTTGACATCGTCGGCGCAATCCGCAAGGAAAACGAAACAACCATCGAATGGCTGCGCGAAAAATATGCCGACCCGAACGATCGACTGCACATGATCGACGATATCAGTACGGCCTCAATGGGTCCGGGTGATCCAGCGCTCCTGGGCGGCATGATGTTGATGGGTGACGCCCAATTCGAGCTGGCCTTGGAGCAACTTGAGCACGTCATGGATCGCACGATCGAGATCTTCTCACTGGATGATCCAGAGGAGATTCGCTTCGAGCTACAACAACTTAGACAAGAGATCAAGAGCGGAGAACATGGCGCTCTGACGCCACTCGTATTGCCAGCACATCTCAATCTCTTTGAAAAACTCACAGAAGCGGAGAAAATGCTCGGCAGGCGCATCGCCGTTCTCGATGCGATTGCAACCGGTGTTGTCTCGCCGCAGCAGTGGGAGAACGCCGCTCTTTACTATCTGCGCGCTATCGAACTGCTGGCCAAGATCGAGAAAGACCGCAAAGACCAGCTTCGATCCATTACGGCCCGTATGGATCAACCGATTTCAGAACAGGCCGCCCAAGCGCTGATCGCATCTGAATCAATACTTGCAACCATCCTCGAAGGCGCCTCAAAGCGGCGCTGTGAGTTCGTAAAGGACTCATACCATCCCAACATTACACTTCCCGGGTATTTACCCGGCCTGCGCGAGATATCGTCCCTCGTATTCGCCGATGCTGTTCGCTTGACCCAAGCGGATAAACTCGACGCCGCCGTTGATCGTCTGGCGAGTATGTTGCGGATGGCGCAGCATCTTTCCAGTGACCAGATCATCACGACCTGCCTCCTCTCGCACGCCATCTTCAACGAAACCGCATCGATTGTCCGGGCAGTAATGGCGCGCGACGGTTTCACCGAGGAGCAAATCGCCCGACTGCGTACTGCGGCGCTTACGATTAGTCGCAAGGACCCCTTCGGTTACATCACTGCATTTACAATCGCCCGCAAACAGCTCGAAGAGTGGTTCATGGCGTCCGCCAAACTCGATATCGAGCAAACGGGTCTATTGCGCAAGCTCATAACGCACTGGGACGGTGATCAACTGCTGTACCTGCTTATCATCACCAGGCCCGGTGCTGCTAATGACAGATCAGCGCCAACCGCTGTCAACCCCGCGCTTCGCCCACTTGGTGAGTTGTTGTCACTGGAAGGTTTGACGGTCGCGTTGGGTGAAGCGGAGCAGATTCGGCGGCGGGTTTCGGCGGGGAACATCGATGTGTTCGCCGATCGTCAGATCCCTGAAATCGGCCGCGTGCACGAACACCTCGCCGCCGCTCGTGCGGATGTGGGTCGTACGATCACTGTGCTCGGCGAGAAGAGGCAAGCCGAACCTGCGCCCGGCCGGTGAATATTGATCGCGATCGCACGTCCGTCGGCCAGTCGATGGGCGTATGGCTACTCGTCGCCGACGGGGGCGAGCAGATAGACGCGCATGATGAACCCATCATCGGTGGCGCGGACGTACCAGGCCGAGGGGCCGATGAATTGACTGAGCAACTCGGCGTCGATCGCCTCCCATTGCTCGAGCATGGCCAGCTGCTCCTGCTCAATTTCGGCCGCGAACTCGGGATCGAACTCCTTGATTTGTTCGACCATCTGTTTGGCGGCGAGACGCTGCGTTTCCATCATGGCCTCGAACATATCAACGCTGTTGGAATATCCGATGCCGACGGCCGGCTCGTTGGGCAGGGCGTCGACGGCCCGCTGATATGACGCTTCCTGTTCCAGTGAAGGGAGCTTGACCTCGCCGACGGCGCGCATGGCCTGCTCAACGCCCGCGGTGGGACCGAACAGCGCGTATCCGCCGCTGATGCCGATCGAAACCTCTATCGCTGCGCCTCCCATCGCCATCCCCGGCATCATCATGGGGGGCATTTCGCGAGAATAGATACGCTGCCCGAGAAACTCGCGCGGCTCGAATCCGCCCTTCGGTCCAAACTCCGCCACGAAGTTCTCGAACTCCTGGGGCTGCGTGCACTTGACCGCAAGCACCGTCGAGAAGCTCTCGGCCGTAATGGGCCGGGTCAGTGTGCTGACAACGTGTATTTCCTGCCCGAGCGTGTCACAGAGGCGAGTGACGATGTTGTGTGTCTCCTGCATCGATTCCGGGTCCGGCGGCATCATCATCGCGAATACCCGCATGACCTGCATCACGAGATCAGGAAGGTTCTGAAACTCGAAGTTCAATCTGACGTAGTTGACCGTATCCGGGCCGACGAACGCCGGCAGGGCACCGCGCGGCGTCTCGGTGTCCAGCAACGCCGTCAACCCCGACTTGCCGTTCGGCATGTACACCACAACGGTCTCTTCAACGATCGCGGAGTCGCTATCCAGTCGGAGACTCAGGCCCGCACCCTGGATGTCGCCGATGATGGTCTTGAGCATCTCCTGCATCATCCCGGCCATCCCCATGGGATCGTTCGCCGCCGCCATCTTCCCCATGTCGCGCATCAGGAGGATCGCGTACGCATCCGACTCGCCGAGCTGGTCCATGATCGCCTGGTAATCCTCACGGTCCGTGAGGGCCGGTTCGTCACCGCCCGGTTCGTCTTGGATCGCCTCGGTCAGCCGGTCCAGATCCGTGCAGACGATGAACACCGATCCATCGCGCACGAAATGAAACTTGGTCGGCGGCGTCAACATCTCCGATGGGTCGCCCATGGGCATGGGTATGGGCATGACTGGGGCAAAATCGGGCTCGATCTGCTCGGCAAACTCAAGTCCGCTCAGATCGAAGCTGTACACGGAGAGGCCGTTGATCTCCTGAACCTCATATTTGATGTCGGGGTTGTCATCCGCCTCGGCGATCGCGGCGTCAATCAACTCGCCCGTCTTGTCCGCGTTCTCGCCATAGTCTGCGACCAACAGCATGCCGGAACTCGGCGCGTCAAGATCCTCCGGCGTAAGCGGGAACAGCGCGAACCCCAACGCACCCTGAGGCGGCACGAGCGTGTCCTCTTCGACGCCCAGTTGTTGCAGCATCTCGTCGATGTGCTCGGTCAACTGCTTGATGAAGTCCGCGCGAAGCTGCTGGACTTGCGGGGTCTCCCATAGCTCCCAGAGCTTCGTCTGTTGCAGGCGATCGACCGACGCGGCGAGGTTGCGGACGCTGACGATCACCACGCTGTCTGGCGGGGCCAGTTGTTCGATCGACGGCTGAGCATACGACGACGCGCTGCACAGGCCAGCGATGATGGACCCGATCGTCAGGTTCTTGATCACGACGAACTCCTCAAGGGTGTTGGTTGAGAATCTCAAGAGCGGAAGATTCCGCAAGGCGAGCATGCGGCGTAGCGTACGGCATCGTACCCTCATTCATCGCGCATCGGGCCATCTTTCAGCTGTGGCGGGACGTTGAAGTTCTTGCGGGGCGGAGGCGGCTGATAGTGGTGACCGGAATTCGGATTGTCCTTGTCGTACGCAAATGCCTCACGGTTGCGGACGAAGTCCTTGATGTACCGTGCGGGTATGGCGAAGTTCAGCCCCTGGCCGAACAGGATTCCCATGTTCGTGATGCCGACCACTTCGCCGCGGGTATTGAAGAGCGGTCCGCCCGAGTTGCCGGGGTTGATGGCCGCATCAGTTTGGATATAGGTCAGGCCGTCGAAGCTCCGCTGGCGCGTCGAGACCACGCCCTGGCTCATGGTGCGCTCCAGGCCCAACGGGTTGCCGATCGCGAAGACCGTCTGGCCGACCTCCAGATGCTCGTTGGCCTCCAGCAGGGCAAAGGAGAAGTCGCCCTCTTGCTGACGCGGGATCTTGATCAGGGCGAGATCGAGGTGATTGTTGACGGCGGTGATCTGGACGTCCTCGATCACCACGCGCTGCAAGGTGCCATCGGGCTGCGGGAACCACGCCGTGACGCGCAGGTTGGTCTCGCCCTGAATGACGTGGGCGTTCGTGATCGCATAGCCCTGTGCGTTCAAGATCACGCCCGAGCCGATGCCGCTGGGCGTGGCGACTTTGATGACGCTGGGCCCGACGCGCTTGGCTTGTTCCTTGGGGCTCAATTCGGGCAGGTTCGCCGCCGTCGAGAACAATGCGCCGACCTCAACATCGACGACCGCAGCGTCCTGGATCTCGATCTGATCGATGTCATCGACATGAAAGGCCAGAACCTCCGGCCCGACGTCGATCCAGACCCGCCGATCGCTGCGCTTGAGGATAACGCCAGGAATGACGGCTCCGTTCTTGAGCGTGATCACGTCCCCGGCGGCAAGGGTGGACATGACCGCCGCCAGAGCAGCGGCCAACACAATCCGCGATGTGATGAGGTATGGCATCTTGAGCGAATCCTAGTCAAAGCCAGTATAGGATGGTGACGATAATCTTCGGGATTCTGGAGGATGAATCGGTCGGATCAGCTTCACCCTTGCGTCCCTTTACCAGCGAGGATCGCCCCATGGTACGCCACATCGGTTGTTTGACGCTCGTCGGGCTCGTTGGGGCCTTGGTCGGTTCGGCCTCGGGGCAGGAGCCGAACCTCGCCGACTACTACGGCTTCCAGGGGCTGGAGATGGTCAAGATCGGCCGCAACGCGGGGCCGATGACAGTCGCAGACATCGATGGGGACGGGCTTCTTGACCTGATCGTGGTCAACAACCACGCCAGCCGGATCGAAGTGCACTACCAGAAGCCCGGGGCGTCGCCCGAGGATGAAGTCATCCCGACGGGCCGTGTCAACGAGCTGCCGGAGCATTGGCGATTCCGTCGGCAGGAGCTGTCGGTCAGCCATCGGGTGTCGGCGGTGGTCCCCTTTGATTTTGACGGGGACGGTCGGATGGATCTCATCTATGCCGGTTCGCCGCCGGAGTTGGTATTCATGCGTCAGACGGCGGCGGGTGAGTTTCAGATCGCGCGTCGGCATCGGATCAGGAAGCTCGCGGCGAACCGAAACGGACTGGCTGTCGCCGATGTGATGGGGGACGCGACGGTCGAGCTCCTGGCCCTGGTTGACGGGGAAATCCACATTTGGACGCTCGACGGGACCAGCCTCGGTGAGCCGTTGGAGCTCTCGGCCGATGCGAGCCTCGTGGCGTTTCGGCTTGAGGATTACAACGGCGACGGACGGACCGACATCGTGGCCGTGGCCCCGGATGATCGCGCGCCGATTCGCCTGTGGCTGGGCGAGGATGAGGACGGACTCGGCGTGCTCGGGCCGCAGCGTCGCTTCGAGATGCCGCCGCTCATCGAGTTCGAGCCGGTCCGTCTACCCGGTCAAGCCGCGGCACATTTGGCCGTCATCGAGCGCGTCTCCAAAC
Organism: Planctomycetota bacterium; assembly: GCA_022567855.1. GTDB lineage: Bacteria > Planctomycetota > Phycisphaerae > Phycisphaerales > SM1A02 > JADFNO01. Next base: position 7,564 of record JADFGE010000028.1, read on the forward strand.
GCCTCGTGCTGTATGAATTGAGCCAGGAGCGCATCGAGCCGACCGGCGATCAGGACGCCGCCATGCTCATCCACGGGTTCACCGACGCCGGGAACCGAAAGCGAGACGTCGCGGTCGTGGACGTTGACGGCGATGGACGGCTGGACCTGGTCGCCACCGACACCCGCGCCAACGCGATCGTGGTGTATCGCCAGGTTCAAGGCAAGGGCTTTCAGCCGGGCAAATCCTACCCCTGCTACGCCGACCTTGACTATCTGGCGGCGGGGAACGTGGACGACGACGCTTCGGCCGAGCTGTTCATGCTCTCAGAAAAGGAAGGGGTCGTCGGGTGGTCGGACGTGACGAGCGCCGGCGTGCCGTATCCCTCGCCGCTGACGATCCCTGATGGACACACCCCGGTGGCGCTGAACCTCGTGACGCTCGAAGACGGACCGCGGCTGGCCGTCGTCGCCAAGTCCGGACGCAGCTACAAGATTGTCTTATCCGACCTGCGCGGTGACAGCGAAACGATCGAGCTGGGCACCCTGAGCCGTTCGCCGGAAACCATCCTCTCGCTCGACGCGGACCAGGATGGGCGAACCGACCTGCTCCTGTTCACGCGCGATAAACCGATGACCATGCTCCACGCCTCTGAGGAGGGATTCCAACTCACCGAATCCAAGGACATGGGACAGTACGGCCTGATCAAAGCGGCCACCGCCCAGAACACCGCCATCTTCGATATCGACGGCGACGGCCACGATGAACTTCTCATCGCCGACCGCAATTACGTGCGGGCCGTGCGGTACGAGCCTGAGCCCGCGACCGGCGTCAGTCCCGGGTGGCAGGTGGTCGAGCAGATCAATATCGCCGACAGCTCCGCCAAGCTCGTCTCACTGGCGATCCTCGATGACCGCATCGTTGCCGCCGATCATGAGAACGACCGGCTGCTCATCCTCCAGCGGAGCGACGATCATGGCAACCCCAACTGGCGGCAATTGAGATCGATCGACGTGCATGGCTTCTCGTTCAACGCGATCTTCGCCGGGGCGTTCTCGGGCGACGCCAGCGAGAACATCCTGGCCGTGGGTGACGATGGGTTCGCGGTGATCCGGCTGACCGGCGAGCGGGTGGCGCTCAAGGAGTTCGCCTCCTGGCGAACCGACGAAGAACGCCGTGTACAGCATGAGCTCGCCACCGGCGACATCAACGGCGACGGGTTCGTGGAACTGATCTCGCTCGATGCCGGGGAGCAGATGTGCGAAATCTTCACCTTCAGCGAATCGCGCCGCCTGCTGTACGTGACGGGATTCCAGGTCTTCGAGTCCAAGATATTCTCCGGCGGCGCATCGCGCGAATTCCAGCCCAGCGAAGTCCTTGTCGCCGACATCACCGGCGACGGAGCCGATGACTTGCTGCTGTTAGCGCACGACCGCGTCCTGATCTACCCGCAGATGACGAAGTGAGCTCCCAGAAGCCGGACCTGAGGCTTTGCGAAGGTCCGGGTATGAACGACAAGCCACGAACAGTACTGATGGAGTTGGGTTTCCATTGCGCGCCGACGGTGCCGGGCGCACGTACACGTCGACGTACACGTACCCGGACCTTCGCAGGGCCTCAGGTCCGGCTTCTATCGAGGTGTATCTATATCTTCACCGCTCGTTGATCGGGACGTACGGCGAACCGTGCGGGCCGGTGTATTCACAACGCGGGCGGATCAGCTTGTTGTCCTGCAAGTACTCGATGCAGTGGCCGACCCAGCCGGCGATCCGGCTCATCACGAACATCGGCGTGAACAGATCAATATCCAGCCCGATCGAGTAGTAGGTGGTGGCTGAATAGAAGTCGACGTTGGGGTGAATGCCCTTGGCCGCCACCGCTTCGGCCATGATCTCTTCGATTCGCCGGCTCATCTCATAAAGATTCTGGTTGCCGGTGTCGGCGGCGAGTTGCTTGGCGAAGGTCTTGAGATAGGTCGCGCGCGGATCGTACGCCTTGTACACGCGATGCCCGAAGCCCATCACGCGCTCCTTGCGCTCGAGCTTGCCGCGGACGAAGTCTTCGACCTTGCTGATATCGCCCAGCTCGTTGAGCGTATGCATCACCGCTTCGTTCGCCCCGCCGTGCAACGGCCCCTTGAGCGTGCCTACGGCGGTGGTGACGGCCGAGTACACATCGCTGAGCGTGGAGATCGTCACCAACGCCGCAAACGTAGAGGCGTTGAAGCCATGGTCAGCGTGAAGGATCAAGCACACGTCCAGGGCCTTGGCCATCGTGTCCGTGGGCTTCTCGCCGTTGAGCATGGTCAGGAACGAGGTCGCGATATCCAGCGACGGGTCCGGCTTGATGAAGTCCTTGCCCTTGCGATGCCGATCGAAGTTGGCGATCAACGCCGGCGTCTTGGCGAGCAGCCGAATCCCTTTACGGGTGTTGGCCTCGGGCGACTGCTCATCCGCCTCCGGGTCGTGCATCGCCAAGGCTGATACCAAGGTTCGAATGGCATGCATGGGCGACGCGGTCTTGGGCAGGTCTTTGATCAGCTGCCACATCTGATCAGGCAGGGCGTATTCGTTGCGAATTTGGTCTGTGAATGCGGCCAGCTCGCTCTCGCTTGGCAGGCGGCAATGCCACAGCAAATAAACGCTCTCCTCGAATGTGGAGTTTCGAGCGAGAGCGTCGATATCTATACCCACGTACTCCAGGACGCCGTTTTGCCCATCGATAAACGACATCTTGGATTCGGCGGCAATCGTGTTGGCAAGTCCTTGGTCAATCATGTTCGTTGAGGTCGCGGCAGTCATGGCAGGCCCTCCGGTAGGCTTGGCTGGGAGAATCCGATGGGTCCGGCCGCCTGAGTCCCGTCCCACCTGGGCCCGAAACACAGTCCGCCTTCGCCCGCCGGGGGCGGGGCTCGCACCACATGTGATACTAAGGAAAATCCGCCCGCTAAGCAATCTGTGACGCCTCTGGCATCGGTTCTACTACCATGATTCTTCAGGGAAGACTGCTTCTGGACCCGCATCAACTGCCGCAAGAAGGGTGGCTGCAGGTCGATAACGGGCGGATTACCCGAATCGGCGAGGGTAATCCCTCGACGGTTCCAGAGGCTGGTGACGACCAATCGCTGATCTGCCCTGGGTTCATCGACGCCCACATCCACCTGCCGCAGATCGACGCCATCGGCTGCGATTCGCTTCAGCTGCTGGACTGGCTGGAGCAGGTGATCTACCCCGCCGAGACGCGATGGGCCGATCAGCCGTTTGCTGAAGCGATGGCGCTCCGAGCGCATCAGCGGATGATTCGCAGCGGCACGCTGGGCTATGCCGGGTATCTCACGAGTCATCTGCATAGCACGGTCGCGGTGCTCAAAGCCGGGCATGCGATTCCCGTGCGGGCGATCGTCGGCCAAGTGCTCATGGACCGCCGGGCCCCGGCGGAATTGCTCGGCCACGAGTTGGCGCGGCTCGCCCGATCCAAACGAGGCCGCAGCGCCCTGAGTGTCAACCCTCGCTTTGCGGTTTGTTGCAGCGAGGAACTTCTGAGCCGCGCCCAACGCCGCGTAGCCGACGACGCATTCATCCAAACCCACTTGGCCGAGTCCAAGCAAGAATGTGAGATCGTCGCTGAGCTGTTCCCGGACGATCCGCATTACACGGGCGTGTATGACCGTCACGGACTGCTTGGTGAGCGAACGCTGCTGGCGCACTGTCTGCACCTGTGCGACGACGAGTGGCAGCTCATCGAACAGCGAAAGAGTGTTGTCGTCCACTGCCCTACGGCGAACACCTTTCTGCGTAGCGGGTTGTTTGAGCTTGATGCGGCACGCCGACATGGTGTGCGGCTTGCGCTTGGTTCGGATGTTGCGGCGGGACCGGATTTCGCCATGCCCCGTGTCGCGCGAGCCATGATCGAGACCGCCAAGGCCCGGGCGATGACCGTTCAGAGCGACGCGTTCGTTCCAGAGCCGGCCGAGGTTTGGCACATGATCACCCGCGGCAACGCCGATGCCCTCGGGTGGCCCGATGCCGGTCGGCTGGAAGTCGGCGCCGCCGCCGACCTGCTCGTCCTCAAGGCGCCGTTTGAAATCAACGAGCACCTGATCGGCCGATTGATCTACACCTGGCGCGATGAGTACATTACGCATCGGGTGCTTGATGGGGAGCTGTTGGATAATGTGGGGATAGACAACTGACACGAAGACGGTGGGTCAAGCCCACCGGCTAAACCGCTTGATGCCTTGATGCCTAAACTTGTTCCCTCATGCTGATTCCCCTCCGCACAGATCGCCCGCCCAAGCGCCGCCCCGTCATCACCGAGGCGCTGATCATCGTGAACCTGCTGGTCTATCTGGTTGGTGTGGCGGGGCCTTTCTTCGATTGGTTTGAGCACGGCGCGGTGGCGGGATTTGGTCACTTCGATCCACACGACTTTCGAGCGTGGCAGTTGGTGACGTATCAGTTTCTGCACGATCCCGGCGGGTTTGGGCACATCGCCTTCAACATGCTTTTCCTTTGGGTGTTCGGGGCGGCGGTCGAGGACCGACTTGGCCGAATGGGGTTCCTCGGGTTCTACCTGATCGCGGGCATGGTGGCGGCCTTGGCCCACAGCGCCGTCACGACCAACCCGATCATCGGCGCCAGCGGATCAATCGCCGGCGTCACCGGCGCATTCCTCGCACTTTTTCCCCGTAGCCGCATCAAGATCCTGGTCTTCTTCTTCCTGATCGGCGTGTACAACATTCCAAGCTTGTGGTTCATCGGGTTCTACTTTGTCATCGATCTGTTGCGCCAACTTTCGCCCGGGGACAGCAACGTGGCGTACATGGCCCACCTGGCCGGCTACGTGTATGGATTCGGCGTGGGCTTCGCGCTACTAGCGCTGAACATCCTCAAGCGCGAGGAGTTCGACGTGTTCTTCCTGTTCAAACAGGCGAAACGGCGGGCCGCGTTCCGCGCCGCCAGCAAATCGGGGCCTGCGGGTATGTGGTCTTCAGCTCAGGCGGATACGTCCAAGCGGCTTGCGAAGATCGCGGCCAAGGCTGAACCGATCACCGAACGCGAGCAACAGCACTTTGAGAAACGAACTGAAATCTCCAGGCTTATCGCCGCTCACGATCTTCCTGGGGCGACCAAGGCGTACAAGGAGTTGCTCGACGAAGCGCCGCAGGCCGTGCTCGCCGAGCCGTATCAGCTCGATGTCGCCAATCAGCTCTACGCTGACAGCGAGCACGCGACTGCCGCCAGCGCGTATGAACTCTTCCTCGAAAAGTATGCGTCGTCGTACAAGGCCAATGAAGTGCGCCTCATCCTCGGCCTGATCTATGCGCGACGACTGGACAAACCAACGCAGGCCAAGGCGCTTATCGAGCAGGCCAAATCCAAGCTCCGCGATAAGCGTCAATCCGCGTTGGCGGATCAACTGCTTGCGGAACTCGAAGGATGAGTTCAACCCGCATCAAGATTTGCGGGATCACTTCGGTCGAGATGGCACAGGTCGCCATGGACGCCTCCGCGGAGGTGATCGGGCTTGTCGTGAACGTACCCAAGTCGCCGCGTTGTCTGAGTGTGGAACAAGCCAATGCGATCGCCAAGACCCTGCCGCCGCACGCGATGACGGTCGTCGTGCTCCAGGACGCCCTGCCTGAGTTGGTTGAACACTTGCCCGGGACCTGGGTGCAATTGCACGGCGACGAAGACGAGATGCTCGTCGCTCAGTTCGCCAAGACCAAGCACGTCATCAAAGGGTTTCGCTTCGACCCCCAGCAGGTGCGGCGATGGAACGCTGACCCAAATGTCGACGTGTTGCTTGTTGACGGATCGCCCGGCGGTGAAGGCGCAGCGTTCGATCACCGGAAACTGGCTGACATGATGCCCGCGATCGAGAAGCCGATCATTCTCGCCGGCGGACTGAACGCTGACAACGTCGGGGCAGCGATTCAAATGGTGCATCCATTCGGGGTCGATGTTTCAAGCGCGGTCGAGTCGGCGCCGGGCATCAAGGATTCCACGTTGATCCGCGACTTTTGTGACGCGGTAGCGCGAGCCGATGCAATCGGTTAGGATCTGCTCCGAACCCTCAGACCGCGGTCTTGGACTTGCTCACCAATCGAATCCCCTCGATCCGCAGATTCTTGTCCACCGCTTTGGTCATATCCCAAAGGGTCAGGGCGGCGATGCTCACGGCGGTCAGCGCTTCCATCTCCACGCCGGTCTTGGCTGTCGTTGATACCGTCGCTTCAACGCGCAATCGCTGCGGTTCGATGCGCTGAAAGTCAACCCGCACCCGATCGAGCGGCAACGGGTGACACAGCGGAATCAGATCATCGCATCGCTTGGCGGCTAGTATCCCGGCGATACGCGCTACGGCTATTGCTTCGCCTTTGGGCACGTCGCCTGCTTCGACCTTATCGAGCGTCGTGACTGCAGCGCAAAAGAATCCCTCGGCGGTGGCCTCGCGCCGCATCGGCGGCTTATCCCCGACATCGACCATCGACGCTCGACCTTGCTCATCAAGATGTGTCAGTTCATCGGACATTTCAAGAATCACAGAAACGATTGGGTGGGAGCATACACCATCGTGAATCCTATGCTCCGTCTGATCCATTGAGCAGGAAGGCTGAGCGCCGGCGAGATGATACAATCAAGTCCACGAGGTGA
>JADFGE010000316.1 GCA_022567855.1 Planctomycetota bacterium
CGGGGATGACTACGTTCTGCAGGAGATCGCGCCGAACCACTGGGTTGGCTGTTGGCGAACAGCGTACGTAGCGCAGCATCCGAGCCCTCCGCCGGACATCGTGTTTCGCAGAGACGCTCGGCCGGGGGTCGCGCGCTGAATCGATCGCCCTCATGGGGATCCTAACTGTTGTTCGGGCTTTTGTAAGGCGCTGCGGTTTACCGGATGGCGTTTGTGTCACTCGCCGGTCGTGGTATGGGCGGCAGTGTGCTTGGGCTCGGTATCCTGGAGGATCGCATAGGCCACGTGCGAGAGGCAACTGTTGATCCGCTTGAGGTGCGTCAGTAGGTCGAGGTGGATGGCGCTGGTTTCGTAAGCCTCGGTAAGCCCGGCGTTGAGTCGCGCAAAATGCCGATCACGCAGCTCGTGTTCGTACTGGTTGATCCGCTCCTTGTGGCGTAGCAGTTGCTGGGCCAGCTGACGATCGCGGGTGGGAAAGGCGTTCTCGGCGATAGTAAAGTTCTCCCACACCTTGTTGTAGAAATCGTCGAGCTCCTTTTCGCCGTCGTCTGAGAATGACGCGCCGAGGCGGATTTTTTTGAGAATCAACTCGCTGATGTTCTTGTCGATGATGTCGCCGATCGTTTCCAACTCGCTGAGATAGCGAAGCTGGCGCATCTGCTCGTCGGCGTCGAACTGCTCAGCCTCCTCGCGGGCGAGTCCCGTGAGGAACCGTTTGATCTCGGTATCCAACAGATCGACCTGATCATCGCGCTGCGACACTTCGCGGATGAGCTGCTCGTTGTTGGACTTGAGCGCTTGCCAGGCGTCGCGCAACATGCTGCTGACGATCTCGGAGGTGTGCATGATCTCGCGCCGGGCCTGACCCATGGCCAAGGCCGCGCCGCCGATCGGGCCTCCGGTGATGTACCGCGGCCCGAACGCGCCTGGTTTTCCGGGCAGGGGCGTGGGCACGAGATGCGCCAAGAGGGACGAGATAAGACCGATAGTCGGCAGGCCGATGATCGCGACCACGACGTTGAAGCCGGTATGGAGCCCGGCCACGGCCAGGGACATGGTGTTCACGTTGGGCTGCAGGAGGGAGTCGCCCATGAGTTGAAGCACCGTCAAACCCGCGGCGGCGACGATCACTTTCAGCAGGAGGTTGGCTAAGGCGAGGCGCCTCGATTCGACGAGCCGCCACCCCAGGATCAACGTGGTCACGGCAAGCCCGACGTTCGCGCCCAGGACGATGGGGGCGGCCATCCTGAAATTGATCGCGCCGGCGGCGCCGAGTCCGATGACAAGTCCGATGGTGGCGGTGCTTGATTGTAATACCAGGGCGAGCACGGCGGCGAAGCAAGCTAGCAGCACGGCGTATTGCTCGAGCTTGTCGAAGTTGATGATCGACCCCAGGCCGGACTCCGAATCAAACGAGCCGGCCGAAGCGGCTTCCATCATGATGCGGATGCCGAGGAAGATGAATCCCAGCGCCAGGAGGACTTGTCCGATGCCGCGGCTGCGCGGACCTTGGGTGAATTGATAGAGCGCGACGCCGACGAGAATGATGACCGGCGCCGCCTGTTCGAATCGAAGGGCGATGAGCAGGACCATGACGGTGAGCCCGATGTTCGCACCGAGCACGCTTGCGAGCATTTGCCGGGCGGTCATGTGACCGGCTCGGACGGTTTGTACGGCAAGCAGTGAGATTGTGGTGCTGGAGGGAGCGACGAGCGAGACGGCCACTCCCGCGAGGAATGCCCAGCCGCGCTTCGAGGCGAGACGTTGCATCCAAGTTCCCAGCCGCTGACCGAACAGCCGGTCGAGCCCCTTGCGCAGGTACCGCACGCCGAAGACGAGCAGGGCCACGCCGCCGAAGATGCTGAGGATGTTGACAAAATCGGACATGGCCTGTTTCTACGTCGGCCGTCGGCGCGGGCCGCTGCGGATTATTAGGCATTTTCTGCGGCCATGGCCGGTGAGCGGTGCCACAGGGGTTGCGCCGTTCGTCTCAACCGCCGTCTTGGGGCATGACCCGGCCGATGAAGGCGATGTCCTTGCTTCCCGTGTCGGAGCGGAACAAGACCATCGCATAGAGCATGCCCTCATACCCACGGCGCGGCGTCAAACGGACGCGGTACGTCGTGATATCGCCCTCCCTGGGGGTGGTTGAGACCAGCTCGGCGTCCGCGCCCGACGATCTGGATTGGACGGCGAAGATGCGCACGTTGTTCTCGTTGACGATATCGATATCGACCTCAACCGGCGTCCCGGCGTGAAGCGCTCCGAGCTGCGCGATGTACTCCGGGAACCGCCAGGTGCGTTGTCGCCAATCGGTGTCGGCCTTGAGGCCCGTACATTCGTGGCGGACCCGCATGGGAAGAATGGGGCAATCGGGATGGTCGGTTTCGATCACCCACCACAGACGCATGCCCTGGCAGTTCTCGACGGTGCGCGGCGGGATGTTCCATTGGACTTCGTAGGCGTTGCGCGGCTGGTCCGTCTGCGGATCGAATCCGTCCGCGTAAATCGGCGACTCGCCGTTGGCGGAGATGATTCGAAACGGCCGGCCGTCAACGGACTCGACGCGGGTTCGGCCGGTGGTTACGCCCTTGAGCGCATCGACATACGGGGGTTCGGCGCGGACGGGCATAGTGATCATGCCTTGGAAATTGATCTTCGCATGGGCCTGCCGTCCGCCGTACCTGAACACGAGCTGGACATAGGCGTTCTTGACGCCTGGCTTCGTTGGAGCGCTGAACGTCGCGGAGAAGGGGATTGATCCGCCGGGCGGGATGATCGTGTCTGTCAGGTCCTGCGGCAGGGTGCAAGCGCATGACGGTGAGACTTTGATAATGGTGATGGGTGTGGCGCCGGTGTTGTAGAGCGTCGTGTTGACAGCATGGACGGATTTGGGCCCGATCATGCCGAAGTTGAACCCGCCGGGCTCGACGCGCAACGGACCTGCGATGATGGGCGCGAGGGGAACGGTCTTGGCCGGAGGTACAGGCGGGGGGCTGACGGCCGCGGCAGGTTGGGGCGGAGCAGATTGCGCGGCGACAGGCGGGGGATCGGATGACTCAGCGGGGGTGTTGGGGCAGCCGACAAGCATGGCCGTGACCGCGATCGCCGCCACTGGGGCCGATCGCCCGAAGCGCCGGTTCACCGGTTCGAGTGCAGGTGTATTGTCGTGGTGCTTCATGGCAACGGCTCGGACTCGATGTTGGCGGATTCACCGGCCAGTTTCTTGGCGACGTACTTCTTGACCCACGTCTGGAACGACTTGCCGGCCGCAGGATCCTTGCCGCCGAACTCGATTCTCGCAATATCATTGCCCCGGATTGTCACGCGCTCGGAGCCGTCCTTGGGTATCAGCCGAACTGCCGATTGGGCGAGGCTCGCCTGTGAAGTGCAATCAAAGAGATAGCCCTCGATCGTCTCGCCGGTCGATCGGCGGGTGATCGTCACGTCGCCGCGAAAGCTGAGTGCATCGTCGAGCGCGCGGCGAAGGGCCTCGGGGTCCGAAGCGTCGACCACCATCCCCGCGAGGGTGGTGTGATCCGATGAGATGGCGGGTTCGTTTGGCATAGGAAGGCTCGGTGTCGGCCGTGATTGTATCCATCGTAAAG